>JAOUGT010000097.1 GCA_029865485.1 Nitrospira sp. | reverse complement strand
GTACCGCTCTGCACACCTCTCAGAGCGCCGAGCAAGCCCGCGAGGTGATGGAACGGGAAGTGACCGCTCTACGCGACCGTATTGCACAGCTGAACGAGAGCTTGGCTGACCGCGATCGGCTGCGCACTCAAGTGAAGCAACTCGAGACGGCCCAAGACCGCATCCACCAACTCGAGATCGAACTCAGCGATCGCGAAGCCGCCCATCGCACCACCATCCAGCAACTCGAGCAGTTCCTCGTCGAGCGGGATCGGCGAATTGAAGAGCTGGTGCCGATGACCCACCTCCTACTGGAGAAGGAGGCAGCGATCAAAGAATGGGAACGCGCCCACGCCCAAACCGTGCAAACCCTCGAACACGAGACGAGGAAACTTCTTGAACAGAACCGGCTCCACGAAGACCTCCGGGCTCAACATCACCTCGATGCGCAACGGGTACAGGAACGAGACGAACAGCTGGCCACCTTCGAGCGCGAACTACGGGAGCTCCATACCGAACGTCAAACCCTCCGGAACGCGGTGCAGAGCATTCCGGAAAAAGATGAACAGATCGAGCGCCTCCAAAAACGCCTGCGCGAACTCCGGGCGACCCTGCGCACGACACCCGCTGCTTCGGCAGCGGCGCCCACGGCACAGCCTCACCCAGCTAGAGCCGAGGCCACCCCGCCAAGCAATCCTCCCAAAAGCAGCAAGTCCAAGCAGAGCGACGATCTCAAGAAGATCCAGGGGATCAGTCCAGTCTTTGCGGAGACCCTACACAAGCTCGGCACTCGAACATTTATCCAAATCGCCCGATGGAAGCCTGAGGATGTAGAGAAAATCGCCAAGAAACTCGCGACTGATCCCGATCAGATTAAGCGGGAGAACTGGATTGCGGGCGCGAAGAAGCAACACTACGACAAGTACAAGGAACGACTCTAGCAAGCTGAACTGAAGCCTGTCTGCGGCACGCGCACGGCCCGACCCTTACGATCCGGTTCCGCCGTTGACTCCTCGGTCCACCCTGACTACAATCGCGCAACGAGGTTGACCGTTCGTGACATCTTCTTTCGTTCATCTTCATCTTCACACACAATTTAGCCTGCTCGACGGCGCCAATCAGATTGAGCCGCTGGTGCGCCAAATCAAATCGTTCAAGCAGCCGGCTGTCGCGATGACCGACCATGGCAACATGTTCGGCGCGATTGAGTTTTACCGTAAGGCCAAAGAGGTGGGGGTCAAGCCCATTATCGGCTGCGAAGCCTATATGGCGTTAGGCAGCCGACATGCCAAGAAGGACAGCGGCCTGGCGCATAACGACTATTATCACCTGATCCTTCTGGCGAGAAATCTCACCGGCTACCAAAATCTCATCAAGCTGGTCAGCAAAGGATATCTTGAAGGGTTCTACTATAAGCCGCGGATCGACAAAGAGTTATTGAAGCTGCATCACGACGGCATCATTGCGCTCTCCGGTTGTTTAAGCGGCGAGATCCCCTACTTGATCGGTCAGAAGGACATGGATGGCGCTCTGGCTGTTGCCGGGGAATTTCAGGAGATCTTTGGGAAGGATCATTTCTATCTCGAAGTCCAGGCGAACGGACTCGATCATCAGCGCATCGCCAATGCCGGCCTCGTGGAAATCCATCAGAAGCTCGGGATCCCGATGGCCGGGACCAACGATTGTCACTATCTCAACAAGGAAGATGCGCGCCCCCATGAGCTCATGCTGTGTCTGCAAACCGGAAAAACGGTCAGCGATCCGAACCGGATGAAGTTCGACACGGACCAGCTGTACGTCAAATCCACCGAAGAGATTGCCCCGGCGTTCGCGGAATTTCCAGGCGCGGTGATCAATACCTGCCGCATTGCGGACGATTGTGCACTGGACCTTCCACTGAACAAGACCTACCTCCCGCAATACCGAATTCCTGACGGATTCAAGGACCGTGAGTCCTATCTCGAGCATCTCGCACTGACGGGTCTCCAAGCACGACTCACGGAGCGTCCCAGTCGCATCGCTTCGGCGGTCTATGACCAACGCCTTCGCGAAGAACTCATGGTCATCTGTTCGATGGGGTTTGCCGGCTACTTCCTCATTGTCTGGGATATCATTCGCTTTGCCCGGTCACGAGGCATTCCGGTCGGACCGGGACGAGGCTCGGCAGCCGGGAGCCTTGTGGCCTATGCGCTTCGCATCACGGATCTTGATCCGCTGGTGTATACCCTCTTATTCGAGCGATTCTTGAACCCTGAACGGGTCTCCCTGCCTGATATCGATATGGACTTCTGCATGGATCGCCGAGGAGAAGTCATCAACTATGTGGTGGAGAAATACGGCACCGACCATGTCGCCCAGATCATTACCTTTGGAACACTCGGCGCCAAAGCCGCCATCCGCGATGTGGGGCGTGTACTGGAGATGTCCTATGCCGACGCGGACAAGGTCGCGAAGCTCGTCCCCAACCAGTTGAATATCACCCTCCAGCAGGCCTTGGAAACGGAACCCCGTTTACGCGAGTTGGTCGACACCGATCCCAAGGTCAAAGAACTCATGACGAATGCGCAATCTCTGGAAGGCCTCGCGCGTCATGCCTCGACACACGCAGCCGGTGTGGTGATCTCCGAAGGCCCGCTCACCGACCATGTTCCGCTCTATAAGGGGGCCAACGACGAAGTGGTCACCCAGTACTCGATGGGAGACGTTGAAAAGATCGGCTTAGTCAAATTCGACTTTCTCGGCCTCAAGACGCTCACAATGATTCGCCGAGCCGAGACCTTGATCAACGAGACGCATCCCGACGCGCCCCCGCTCGTCATTGATCACATCCCGTTCGATGACCCCGCCACCTTTGCGCTCTTGAGCTCAGGGAAAACTACCGGACTGTTCCAGCTGGAAAGTTCCGGGATGCGCGACCTGCTCACCGGGCTGAAGCCCGACCGCTTCGAGGATATCATCGCCATTATCGCGCTCTATCGACCGGGCCCCATGGATCTCATCCCGGACTTCATCAAGCGCAAACAGGGCAAGGTCACCATCGCCTACGAAGTTCCGGAATTGGAACCGATCCTCAAGGATACCTACGGCGTGATCGTCTACCAAGAACAGGTCATGGCGATCGCCAACAAGGTCGCCGGCTTTTCATTGGGACAAGCCGACATTCTTCGTCGCGCGATGGGAAAGAAGAAGCCCGAGGAAATGGAAAAACTGCGCGTCAAGTTCATCGACGGCGCGAAAGAGAAGAAGATTCCCGAGAAGAAAGCCGAGAAGCTGTACGAATTGATTCAAAAGTTCGCCGGGTATGGTTTCAATAAATCCCATGCCGCGGCCTATGCCGTGGTCTGTTACCAAACAGGCTACCTCAAAGCGCACTATCCTACCGAGTTCATGGCGGCCCTCATGACGACCGATATGGGTAATCAAGACAAGCTGGTCGGCTATTTCACGGAATGTCGCGATTTGGGAATCAAAGTGTTAGGCCCCGATGTAAACGCCAGCCAAAAACACTTCGCCGTGGCTGAAGGAGTCATCCGATTCGGTTTGGCCGCCATCAAGAATGTTGGTGAAGGCGCCGTGGAGTCCGTCCTGGACGTCCGAACCCAGACGGGTTCCTTCACCTCCTTCTTTGACTTCTGCCGACGAGTCGATCTCCATAAGGTCAACAAGCGGATGTTGGAAGGCCTGATCAAGGCCGGCGCCTTCGATTCCACCGGGGCCAGACGGGCACAGCTGGTCGCCGTACTGGATCAAGCCGTGGAAGAAGGGGCCGCGGCGCAACGCGAGCGTGAGTGTGGTCAGATCAGTATCTTTGGGGAGGAGATGAATGGGACCGGTATGTCCGCTCCCTTACCGATCCCGGCATTGCCGTCGGTGGCAGAATGGGATCAAGCGCAACGGTTGAAATATGAACGCGAACTCACCGGCTTCTATATTTCCGCTCACCCCTTGACGCGGTATGAAGCACTGCTGGGCGCCTTGTCCACCACCACGACGACAGGATTGAAAGAGTGTCCGGATGGGAGTGAGGTCAAGATCTGCGGGGTCATCGCTACCGTGAAATCAATGCTGACGAAGAAGGGTGATCGCATGGCCTATCTCACGATCGAAGATCTGCAAGGCACCACGGAAGTCATCGTGTTCCCGGATTTATTCAAGACGGCCGGTGAGATGATGACACCCGAACAGATCGTGCGCATTACAGGGACGATCGATCGCGGGGACAAGGGAACGAAGATTCGTGGAAGTAAAATTGAACCATTGGCTGAGGTCCAGACTCAATCCATCAAGCGGATCCGTATTCGCCTCACAGATCACCCGGAAGTGCGGGAACAACTCCCCCGCTTGCTCGACGTCTTTCGCCGACATCCCGGCAGCACGACCGTCTCCATGCTGTTTCGGACAGAGACTCGTCTGGAAGCCGAGACCAATCCCCTCCCCAACATGACAGTTTGCCCCAGCGACCATTTCGTGTCGGATGTCGAGGAAGTACTAGGCAAAGGGGCTCTTTCTTTGCTATCGTAGGAACCAGTATCATTGTGAATCCGCGAAGAGCGCTCTTCAATCGCCGGAAGGAATCGCTGAATATCCATGCGTGACTATCTTGAATTTGAAAAGCCGCTTCGAGAGATTGAGGAGAAAATCGAGAAACTCTCGGCTGCCGTAACCGGCGGAAAGTCCAGCTCTCAAAACGACATTCGAAAACTGCGGGCCAAACTCGCGCAGGCAGAACACGAGCTCTACAAGAACCTGACACCCTGGCAGAGAACGCAGCTCGCGCGCCATCCCCAACGACCGAGTACTCTCGACTATATTCATGAGCTGACACGAGACTTCCTCGAACTGCACGGCGATCGCGTGTACGGAGATGACCGGGCCATCGTCGGTGGATTTGCCCGATTCAATGACCGCCCGGTGATGATCATCGGCCATCAGAAGGGCAAGACGCTCAAAGAACGGATGCAGCGTAATTTCGGCATGCCCAACCCTGAAGGATACCGAAAAGCCCTCCGGCTCATGAAGATGGCGGAAAAGTTCAACCGTCCGATCATCACCTTTATCGATACGCCGGGTGCCTATCCCGGTATCGGCGCCGAAGAGCGTGGACAAGCTGAGGCCATCGCGCGGAACTTGTTCGTCATGTCTCGGTTGGCCGTCCCGATTATCTCGGTCGTCATCGGTGAAGGGGGAAGCGGAGGGGCCTTGGCACTCGGCGTGGCGGACCGTGTCCTGATGTTGGAGCATTCCGTCTATTCGGTAATTTCACCGGAGGGGTGCGCCGCCATTCTGTGGGATAGCCCGGAGAAAGTGCAGACCGCCGCCTCCGCATTGAAAATGACCGCCCAGGATCTGCTGGAGTTAGGCGTGATCGACACCATCGTGCCTGAGCCACTGGGAGGGGCCCACCGCGAACCAAACGCGATCTATGATCTTGTCGGAAAGACACTCACCAACCAACTGTTTGAGTTGCTGGACCTACCGGTCGAACAACTCGTCCCACAACGAGATCTAAAATACCGGAAGATGGGAGCCGTGACCGGCCTTCTCGTCAAACAAGCGTAATTACCCCTTCACCGCCGCCTTCTTGTCCAGTAATCCCGTCGTGACAAATCTCCGCTCAATCGCATCGAGAAGATGGACAATCACACGCTGTCGAAACGGATCAAGCGCCGGAGCATCCACATAGCGCCCGACGGTTCTCGGCAGTCTCCGCCACCAAGCCCGTGCCGACGCGCACGCCTGTTCAGCGACATCAGGAGGTCCGCTAAGCAGGCGTAGAACCTCTCGTTCGAAGAAGCCGACATGAACGGTCTCGTCTTCAAGAATTGAGGCAAGATCCGGCCGCAGCATCACTAAGAGGCGAGCAAACTCCAGCCCCAATGACTCATACCCGTAGATCTGCACCGCCAATGTCGACCATTGTCGAGGAACAGCAGGAAGGCGATCGCGTTCACGGGGCTGCCGACCAATCAGGGTCTCAAACTGTGCCAGATGCTTCTGCTCATCCTCCTCATGTTTTCTAAGAAAGGTGTAGACATTCGGAGGCACATCTTGTAATTGCGCCGACCGCACCGTCCACAGCGCCATGGCCTCGGCCTTGAGGAACCGTTCAAGTAAGGCAGGTTCACATTCCGGTGGAAGCCGGATGGACAGGGGCGATTCAGATATCATGATGGTCACATGGTACGCAAAGCGGACCCACATTGTCCAAGCAACCCTCCTGCTGCTCACCGGAAGACTTGACTCACACCCCTAATCTGTGTACATCCTTGCCATCTTGCGAGATTCAGCGATTTTTGACAGACTACCGCCAAACTTCCCATCGAACCGACAGCGCATCCAGGCACGAGTGCTTCTGGTCCACTAACCCAAGAGGCGAGGCCTATGATAATCCCTCCCACCATAGTCTCAGGAGTCGTTCAACGGATCACGGTGTGTCTACTCGCGGGAGCGCTCCTCACGGAGGTTGGCTGTGTCAGTCGGAGCGCCTATGAACGACTCAAGGCCGAAACACAGGAACATACGCAAGCCCTTGAATCGGTTCGAGACGAGCTGAAAGAGCTAGATCAGCAAATCGCCGGGCTGCAGGCCGCCAATCGGCATGAAGACGCGACCACAGCCGAACTTCGCGCGGCCGTCCAGCGTGAAGAAGAGCAGTTGCCGGTCATGAGACAGCGGGCTGAGGCGATGCTGACCTCGCTCAAAGGACAGGTCGCGGCGCTGATGAATCAGAGTTGGAATCTTGCACGCAAGATCGCGGACCTTCGACACGAGAGCGCCTCATTGCAGAGTACGGCCGCACAATATAAACAGGACATGGAGTACGCCCAATCTGCCGTATTGCCGGCCTCGGATGACGTGGAGCCGGCCATCAGTCAGCCCGTGGCGGCAGAGCCAGCGGCTGCATCAGAATCACCAGCGCAAGAAACCATCCTGGCTCAGGTCACTGAACCGGTGGCTCCGACACCAAGCCTGTCCCCCTCCACACCATCCGTGCCGTCACCGACGATGAATACGCCCCCCCCTGAGACAGATACCTCCTGGGTGGACATGATCCTCAGTTGGCTTACCACATTCTGGAATTGGCTCTTCACCTAAGCCAGGCCCTGCTCTTCCTTGATATTGGTTTCCAGGCGTTTTACCTCATCGCGTGAGTCATGCCCCATTGCGCGGCTGTGCTTCCGACAAGACGGCCGGTGGCAAGGCAAGCCGTGAGTAGATAGCCTCCAGTCGGCGCCTCCCAATCCAGCATTTCTCCCGCACAAAATACTCCGGGCAGGACACGTACCATCAAGTGGTGATCAAGGGCGTCGAACGAGACACCGCCGGCTGTACTGATGGCCTCCTCAATCGGCCGAGGAGCCACGAGCGTCAGTGGGAGGGATTTGATCGCAGCCGTCACGCGAGCGGGATCGGCCAACACGTCATTCGACACCGTCTCACGCAACAAACCGGCTTTTACCCCTGTTATTCCAGCGCACCGTTTGAGATGCGCCGCAACGGTACGTTTGCCGCGCGGACGAGCAAGATTCTCCGTAAGCTGCTGCAACGATCGATCGGGGACGAGATCAAGCCACAGAATTGTTGGTCCATCCTTTTCAATGCAGTCTCGTAGATGACTCGACACCGTGTAGATGGCCCCCCCTTCTACCCCGGTCTCCGTGATGACAAACTCTCCCCGTTGACGGATCACGATCCTGTCCACAGTCTTGGCGGTAACTTCGACCGTCTTCACTGGATGTCCGGCGAACCTGCTCCGAAAGTGCTCGCTCCACCGAACATTAAAGCCGCAATTGGCTGGTTTCAAGGGTGCGACCGGCACGCGCCGTTCAGAAAGCAGTGTCGTCCATTCACCATCGGAGCCAAGTTGAGGCCAACTGCCCCCGCCCAAGGCCAACACCACCGCGTCGGGCTGAACACACTGCGGCCCTTGTGGACCGGTGAACCGCAACCTGCCCTCTTCATCCCATCCCTGCCACCGATGTCTGACATGAAACTGTACGCCGGCTTGTCGCAACCGACGCAACCATGCGCGCAAGAGCGGCGCCGCTTTCAAATCGGTGGGGAATATCCGTCCCGACGTCCCGACGAACGTCTCCACACCAAGCTCGCGAGCCCACGCCCGAAGCGCATCAGGGGGAAATGATCTGATCGCCGATTCGATGAACGCCCGGCGCGAGCCGTAGCGCGACAGGAACGATTCCATCGGTTCCGAGTGCGTAAGATTCAAGCCGCCTTTCCCCGCCAGCAAAAACTTTCGTCCAACCGACGGCATGGCATCATACACTTCAACCTGCGCACCCGTTGAGGCCGCCGCATCGGCCGCCATCAGTCCGGCAGGCCCGCCGCCGATAATGACGATCCTCACTCGTCGGCCCTTGATATCAATCTCTGCGCTCAATCCAGCGGGAACCTCTCGCGGCCTTCCAGGCTTCCTGTAATGATCGATGATCGCACTCCTCGTGACTTGGGAGATCCATGGGACGACTGGGCGAGGATCAATTACCATATCAATCTGATGATGAATCCGGAGAAACACCTTTTGCAAAAGATCATCGACATGCCCTGATCGTTCGCCCACTCGGCGATGAAGGCACAGAGGCCATCGTGCAGCTCATGCCAGGGCTCCTTGTCGTGAAGGACAGGACACCGCCCGTACAGAATCGGTCTGGCCCAGTAGGGCCAGGAGCATACAGCGTTACCGCCGAAACGCGTCCTTGCCCTTGATCACCTCCTGCAAGAGTTGGTCGGCGAGTTTGCCGGCTTTCCAGCGGCGGTACCATTGAAACAGAACCATCCACAGTACCAGCCCACCGACCACAAGCAGGATCATCACAATAGTATCGTCCATCGAAGCTCACCAGCGATAATGGAGACCCACCGCACACCATAATGCCGTCATTCTGTGCGTGGCTTCATTTCTCCTCTTGGAATTATGCACGATTGATTCCTTGATTTCACGGCGGGCTACCCCGTAGCTGATTCCTTCAACAAGAAGCTCCGCAGCGCGATGGCCTGGTTGTGCTGCTCATCCTTGGCGGAATAGAGCAGTGTGACGGGGCCGGTCTTGGCCTGTTCTGTAATCGTTGCAAGAAGCGCTGGCTTCTCACTCAATTCGGCATAGTACCGTTGCTGGAACTCCAGCCACCGAGCCGGATCGTGGTTGAACCATTGCCGCAAAGCTGTGGAGGGCCCAAGATCCGGCAGCCAGAGATCGAGCTTCACCGTCTTCTTTGAGATACCACGAGGCCACAGCCGATCGACCAGGACACGACAACCATCAGATTTTGCCGACGATTCGTAAATACGTTTGACCAGGATTTTCCCCATTAGTCACTACAGGCCAATGATTTCGATCTGTCGAACCTCTTCCGCCAGCAGAGTGAATTGATCCGATTGCAGGTCTTCTGTCATATGCTGTGGATTGGTCGTACCGGTGAGCGGCACCATACCGACTTGCATGGCAAACCGGAAAACCAGCTGGGCGAGACCGACACCATAGCGCGCTGCGATAGCTCGGATCTGATGATCGACAAACACGTCACGATTGGCGGTCAGGAGAGAAAATCCCTGATATATTATTTGGTTTATCTTGCAGACCTCACGCACTTCTTGATCCCAGCCGAGGGCCGCATAGCAGCGATTCTGCACCACCATTGGCTTGTGCTTGGCCCTCGCACACAACAGGGTCAGCTGCTCGGCAGTCACGTTGCTGATGCCAATCATCTTGGTCTGGCCGGCATCATAGAGGGATTCCATTGCCGCCCAAACCTCCCAATCCTCCGCCCCTAAGCCACGCCGTGAGTAGGGACCATGCAAGACATAGGAATCAAGATAGTCCGTATGGAGATGCTCAAGAGAGCTGGCAAAGGACTGCTGCACCTGTGTGGTGATACTCGCTCGCGCGTCATAGGGAAGTCGATGGTCCTGGCCGTTGATCGGAGTGAATTTCGTCTGGAGAAACAGCTTGTTGCGGGTGATACCTTGCTCGGCAAGTTGCAAGAGCGCCGCCCCCACCCGCGCTTCATCGTAATGGACGAGTTGATTGGCCGTATCGATGGCCGTGAACCCAGCCTCCACGGCTTGCAGCACTAGCCTGGTAGTGGCCTCTTTCTTCCACGCCGTGCCGTACATAAATTGGGGAATCGTGACGTGATTGTAGGTCATCGATGGCATCGCCGTATCTCCGGTTGATGCTCGTACCATACACAGTTCACAGGAGTGGTCTCAACTGTGAGAATTCAGCCATGCTGTGCACTCATCGAATCAACCCACAGGCTTTATAAAGGACGAGTAGTGGGGGCTGATCTCGAATCGTGCGCGGTGAATACTGGCCGGCACGGCAGAGGGACTGCTCACCACGCCGGTCGGACGCACGAATACCGTAACCCTGGATGTGAATGGACGAATAGTGCAAGAAGAGGTGATAGGACTGGAACCGGGAGGGGAAGTTCAGGGAGCGCACCTCATCGTGATATTGTCACGATGTCCGAGATGCGCTCCCCAAACATGGCAGGGGCATTCTATCGGTCTGCAGCACGCACTTACGTCCCTTTCTTATAGACCCATATGCCGGCACCAATAAGCCCAAGCAACGCGACGACCAGTGTTAAGAGATTCGCATCCATGGTAGCTCCCTTCTTCCTTTATATTGCCTGCTCTTGACCATAGGCGCTTCTCACCCACATAGCGAGCTTTATAATGTTCGTCGGATGGACAATGCAGCATTTCCACTTATCCTCCATGATATCCACTACTTGGTAGACATGGAGATCGATACCGTACAGCCGCAGCCTAATTCTGGAGGGGTAGCCCCCTCATCGCCTGACTGGAAATAGAACCATTCCACAGGAGGAGACGATTCGCCACTATGTGAACACCCCCCTGAAAGCCTTTGCCCCAAAGAATTGAGAGCGGACACAGCCGAGCTCCGAATGGGCGACACCCGCCAGATTCGTACGGTTGCTATAGCGTGCTGAGCGACAACACAAGCATCCATAGGTATGACGGCTTGACCTCATTGCAAGAGAGCGCGTAGCATACGGATGAGACGTTTCAGCCACGCCGTCTGGCTCATTGCTCGCCCATCCTCATCTCTCACAGGCGACTGATCATTCAGACTCCGCTGCTCCAACGCCGGGCTTGTTCTATGTGCCTGTGATCACACAGTCTGACTCGCTTCACCTCAGCATCACTTCGACCAAGAAGGAGACGTCACCATGCGGGAGCACAAACCCATTACCGGCCAAATTCTCGAATCGCTCCAGGGTTCGTCGGAATGCGAATTCGAAACCTTGGTGACTCGCTTGCCACAATTTACCTGGCTCGAACTCAACGCCGAAGTCTCGCGCTTGAGTCGACTTGGAGAGATTACGATTACGCGGGGGGTCGGTACCTATACCATCAAGTCAACGGCTGTGCCGCACTAGCCTCTTATCCATTCCGATTCGCCTTGCCGGGAGACATGACGACGAGCCGTTTGTCCTAAGTGCTGGAGCACTGTACAGAGGTGGTGTACACTATACCTTGTGACGAGTCGGTCTTCCTCTGGAGACTCGCATGGTACGGAGCAACCACGAACAGCCCTACCGATCACGCGCATTGAAACTCTTCCCATGGGTCTGTGCCCGCTGCGGGCGTGAATTCGATGGCAAGAAGCTAAGCCAACTCACCGTCCATCACAAGGACCACAATCATCACAATAATCCCCAGGACGGCAGCAACTGGGAGTTGCTCTGTCTCTACTGTCATGAAAACGAACATCAGCGTGGCCAGATACGTGACCTCCCCAATGAATCACTGTCAAGGCATGAGCCGGAGCGCCCGTTCACACCATTCGACCAACTCGCCAAGCTCATTAGTCGCAGAAAGTTATGATGACCTCTATCCAATTTCTGCAGAATAACGCCTGCGTCACGCCCTACAGCCTCTGTGCCCTCGCCTTAAAGGCTTTTCCGAATTCTTCGTGTTTTGTGCTCCGTGCTCGTCTCACCTCCCTACAATCTTGAGACAGGGTGGGCATACTACCCGCTATAGCATATGGTATCCGACCCGAATGGCACTTACTTAATCTTCTTGGGATGGCCATATTTGCGGATGTCCTCTCTGGCGATCGTACGTGGTTTGGTGAGCACTTTCTATTACCCACAAGTCCGTGCCATTCTAGCGCCGGGCCTCCTCTTTGAACACCTCGATATTCGTTTCAACAAGTTGCTCCATGAGCTTGCGCACCCGCGCATGATTGGCGATCATCTTGCGC
>JAOUGT010000096.1 GCA_029865485.1 Nitrospira sp. | reverse complement strand
GGATCAGCCCGAAGAGGCCAAGGGTCCCGAAGGTCCAGCCGGCCACAGCGGTATACAACGGCTCCACAAGCCGGAGCGTGGCCTTCAGAAAGTTGTGCGGATGGACCAGTGGAATCTTGATGAACAGGTAGTGGTGGACCAGCCACATCAACCAATTATGTTCACCGGCTTGGGCTTGGGTCTGATAATCCGTGTGTTTGCCGCTGGCTGACTGCTCCGTGAGATTGTTCGTATAGAGGAACTTCACGAGATCCTCAACGTCCGCCATGGACGTCTGGCAAGTCGTGTCCTTGGTCATGGCGGCATGGAGTTTTTCGATGGTGCCGGCGTTCCACCGCTGGATCATCTGGTAGACCGGCCATTCGATCTGGAAATACCGATTGCGAACCGGATCGACGATCGTCCAGGTGGGCACCCCATCAGGCGTGGGAGTCCCGCGGTTGAATTGCAGATTGGGGCGTAACTTCGGCAGCTTTCGTTCTTGCGGCTTGTCGCCTGGAAGACCGGGAGTCATCATGATTTACCAACCCACCCATTGCCGAAGTGCCGTGATGGGTCGGCGCAGCAACAGATAGGCCAACGGTCCTTGTTCGCCATAGACCTTCGCCGTGCCTTGCCATCCGATCCGGATGCGAGGATCCGGCGTAGTGAGCTGAGCCGTCACCCGATAGGCCAGCACATCGCCCGGCAAGACTTCAGCATGGTAACTGGCATGGACCACCGTCGCGGGAAACGATTCCAACGCCAGCGCGTTGAGAAAGACGAGGGCCTCGGCTCCCTCTTTAAGTACGATGGCATCGGCGACCGGCAGATCAATGCGAAGTTCGATCTGCCTTGGATTGGCGATCTCCATGATTCGTTCGCCGACGGTGACAGGCCGACCGATCCAATCGGACTTGTCTGAATAGAGGAGCAACCCCGCCTGTGGGGCGATGACTTCGACTTGATCCAACATTTCCTTGGCGTATTGCAGCTCGGTGTGTCGCAGATCGACCTCCGCCTCTTTTAACGGCACCTCGGCCTTCCGCTGTGGATCACCAAACCCCGCCTGCACCGATTGACTCTGCTCCGCCCGTGCGACGGTCAATTGCTTTTCTGCGACGAGGAATTGATTGCGGAGGTTCGTGTCTTCGTACCGAAAGAGTACCGACCCGGCTTGCACCATTTGGTTCGGATGCACGAGCACGTCGGCGATCACTCCGTCGATCGGCGCACTCACGACGACCGGATCTTTGGCCATCACTTTGACCGGAGCGACGGCCGAGATCCTGATCGGAAAACACAGCGCGGTGACGATGGCGAGAGGAATCAACCACCAGGTCGGCTTCTTGATCTTCTTCGACCAGCTCTGCTCCTTTTTCGAGAGGGCCTTCCAGGCGTAGGCAAAGCTCCCGGCCAACCGATGGACGATCGCCATGTCGTTTTCTTGCCAGGCAAAATCCCGCTCGAACCACCAGGCCCCGAGGACCGTTTCGTCAGGATGTTGCAGCGGGCACCAGAATACGTGGCCCTTCACAAATTCCCGCCAGCCACTCCGAAGCTGCTCAGGCAACAGCTCTTCCGTGACCACCATCGGCTGTCTCTTACTCTCCTCCGTTTGGAAGAGCGCGTGCACCGCCTGTTCAAGCCAGACAATCATCGGTGCATGCCGATCGACCACGGCCACACTAGAGGCATTGAGCACGTGACAGGTCTCCTTGTCCGAACTTGAGGGACTCAGGAGCAAGGCCTGATCGTAGGGAATCAATCGTCTGGTTTCGTTGACGGAAAGAAACTGCAATTCCTGAACGGTTTTTGCCGCACGGACCTGGCCCTCCAGATGCGTGAGCGCCGCCAGATGGATCAGGGTCGGGATCTGTTGTGCGGTCGGTTCGGCCGTCGTCGCCATCGTGAGGGCTACTCCACAAATTGTGCGGAACCGCTCATTCCGCTCAGCACGTCCTTGGGGAGCGTGTCAAATACTCCAGTCACTTTCACGGTCTGACTCGCAGCATCGACACTGGCACCGATTTCCTTGACCTTCGCCTGATACCCCTGGCCCGTCTCATCAACGATGAAGGTGAAGCGTGCCTGTCTCTTGAGCCAGCTCAACGCCATCGACGGGAGGACCAATTCAATCTCGAGGCTCGTATCGTCCAATACACTCAACAGTTTGTCGTTGGGGAACACGTTCTCGTGCTCATGCACCATCACATCGACGATACGGCCCGCAAATGGAGCGGCCAGGTGACAGCCGCGCACATTGATCTCTGCGATCCGCCTTGCGGCACCGGCCTTTTTGGCATCCGCCTCCGAGACCTCCAGATCCAGCGTGCTGACCGCGTTGAGTTTGGCAAGCTCCTTATTGTTCTGAAACGTCTTGTTCTTGCCTTCGTGCTCCGCGGCAGCCACCGCCAATTCAGCTTGGTACTTGTCACATTCTAATTGAACCAGTGTTGCCCCTTTGACGAATCGCTGCCCTTCTTTGTACGGCACTTGATTGACGCGCCCCTGGATCTGAGCATAGAGCACAGCCTGTGAGACCGCCTTGACGATTCCTCGAGCCACTCCTGATTCCTGTTTTGTTGGTTGAGCCGGTCGGTCTCCTTTCGGCCACCCCGTCGATGGTACAGCCATCGCCATCACGGCCAGGAGCATGGCTGTTATCACGCTAGTGTGCCACCGGTGTCGCATGAGACTTTGTTCTCCTTTCTTCTCCCGACCTGGTGAACCCACTGGATTCCCAGTACGCCCTGATCGATTCCGCCAATTGCGCCACATTTTGTTCACCCATACTGACTGGAACGGCTTCTTCCCCCACGGACGCCATCAACGTAGCGTAGGCCGATTCCAACCCCGCCCGCGCCGTGTCCAAACGGACATCGGCGGCGACATCGTTGGCTCGTTCTCGAATCAGCGTGAGATCGTTCGTGCGCTGCGTCAGCCACAGATTCCTGGTCTGTTCCACGATCGCGCTCTGTGTCTGTTGGTAGTTCCGCGCATCCTGATATTCCTGCTTGGCCAGCACAAACTGCGTGGCACCGACATGGACCTCCGTGAGAATGGACAAGCTGAGCGCCATACTTTGGACATCCAGCATGTGCCCGTTTGCTTCGATCGCTTTGAGTTTGGCCGGCGTGCGGAACACCGACAGCAAGTTCCAACTGGCCTGGGCAGCATAGCTCAGCCAATTCTGGTACAAGAGGAAACTATTGCTGTTGTAGTAGCCTCCAAGCGAGACTTTGAGATTCGGAAATAATTCCAGAAACACGGCCTTGGCTTCCTTGGCATTGATGCGCTTCTTATAGTCAATGGTGCGCAACTCTGGTCTGAGCAAGAGTGCTTGTTCTTCCATCTTCTGACTATCCAAATCGACCACAGGGATGGCGGTGTCTCTGGGTGGTATCACCAGGTCAAACGGCGTTCCAGGCGGCAACCCCATCATGGAAGCCAACTGCACCTTGGCCGTACTGAGCTCACGAAACAATCGCCGCACTTCACGCTGAATATTGAGCAGGTCTCGCTGATAGTTGAGCGGCGTCAACGGCGCCTGAAGTTTCTGGCCGACAATCTGCTTGGTACTCTCCAATGCTTTACTCACCGAGTCGTCCAAATACTGAATGCGCGGCAATACCCGCTCTGCGCTCACTGCCCGCCAATAGGCCCCTCTGACATCCTGGATCAGCCGCACCGCTAGACGCCGCTTTTCCTCTTCCGCCACCAGCACATTGTCGGCGGCCTGCAGTGCACGCACGAACGAGAGTCCAAAGTCGAGCACATCCCAACTTAACGCGAGATTGCCCGATGTGACGTTTTTTTCAGAGGAGGTGAATGGTTCGACCGCCTGGCGTCCCGTGAGAATGGCTTGTCCCACTCCTCCGGCGAAATTATTCCGCCCATCGAATCCGGCATTGGCAGCAATATTAGGGAGCAGGGAATAGTGCGCCACGTTCAACTGCTGATGGGCAAGTTGGACTTGAATGGCTTTGACCTTTGCGTCCAAATTGTACTTGACCGCCCGTGCCATCGCTTCATACAAGTCGATCGGCCTCGACACCGGCTCTTCCACTGCGGTGATCGCGAGATAGTCTTTCACCGCCCGAGACTGGACCTCTCCGGTATCGATAGGATGTGGTTTAATGAAACATCCACTCATCGTGATCAACGGCATCACGGTTACGACAGCCCAAACGGTTGTGCGCACCGTTCGTAGCCGGATACCCCGCAACAGACAGATGGTTGACACCATAGTCCTCCCGATAGACCAGAGCCTTTGCAGTAGCGATATCGGCTCAGCCTATGAGGAACTTGACCGAACTGACGATAATGGACTCAAACTACAATGGGATACGGGAAAACCGTCCAAAATTGAACGCAACTGAAGACAAACGGCTTTGTACTGTCAGACAAGAGGACATTCCACCCTAGGCTCCTCCTCGCCAGACGCGTCAGCCCCGCACGGATTGGCCGCCTTTTTCAACCTCACGTAGGATTCCCCTAACCTGCGCATCCCGTCTTCCGGGGTACTTCCTTGGTGTCTATCTGTTCCTCTGTTGCTTGGCTACCCTTCTTCTAACAGGCACCAGCTGGTTCAACCCCTTAACGAGGAGAATGACCATGAGCTGCTCACGTTGTCAGGGACTGATGGTGAAGGAACACTTCCTGGATTTTGACGGCACCATTGGACACATGTGGGCCCATGGCTTCCGGTGCATGAATTGCGGCAATGTTCACGATCCGGTCATTGAGCAGCACCGTCGAACAAGGCCAGAACCGCTGCGGATCGTCCCAACCAATGAACTGGACTATCATGAGGACGAGTTCGATGTTGATATGGACAAGCAGCCCGTCGTGAAACTCGTGGCGTAACCATGTCTGACTGGATCGCCTTTGCATCCATCCGGTCGCGGGGGACAACATGGCTTCGATCTTGATTGTCGATGACGACGATTCGGTCAGAACGCTCTTGCGTTACATTCTCGAAGAAGACGGGCATCAGATCAGAGAAGCTACAAACGGTCGAGACGGGCTCATGCTCTATCGCGAACAACCCGCAGACCTTGTCATCACCGACATCTTGATGCCGGAACGGGACGGGATGGAGGTCACCTTGGCACTGACTCGTGAATTCTTGGATGCCAGAGTCATCGCCATGACCAGCGCGACTGGCGACCAGAACTTTTTGAACGTGGCGAAACTCTTTGGTGCCAGGCGAGTGATCCAGAAGCCATTTTCACCAGCGGACCTTCTTCACGCCGTGCGATTCACGCTGAGTCATTAGCCTTACCGATAAGGTGCTGAAGAGCGCCTGTCAGAACTCTACCAAGCCGTTACTCTGCTTTCACGTTCCCTTCCTGTATCGTGAGTCGAGATGGAAGGAGCGGCAACAAAGATCCAATAATCATCCCAATTCCCGCCACCAAGAACCCCACCAGTTGCGGAGGCCACACATCGGTCGGTTGACTCACGAGTTCTAGCGACAACCAAGTCACAAGCCCGGCTACAATGGCGCAACAGGCTCCCTGCGTCGTGGCCCGCTTCCAATAGAGCCCTGCGAACAGCGGAATAAACGCCGCCACCAGCGTGACTTTGTACGTACTCACCACAAGCTTGTAGATGGACGCATCGGACCAGAGAGCCACGACCAAGACCAGTGCAGCAAATGCGACCAAGACGGCGCGCATGAGTCGCAGGAACTCCGAGTCATTCAGGTGCTGAAACAGCGGCTTGAGCACATTCTCACTGAGCGCCACCGAGGGCGCCAGTAAGGTCGCACTTGAGCAGCTCATCACCGCTGACAACAGTGCCCCAAAAAAGATCACCTGCGCAGCCACTGGCGTGTGCTGCAGAATCAATGTCGGCAATACCAGCTGAGAATCCCGTTCCAACAAGGCCCCAAACTTGTCTGGATCCACCAACGTAGCCGCGTACGCAAGAAACATCGGAACAAAGCAGAACACAAAATAGAGTCCGGCCCCTAAGAGCGCTCCCCGCACGGCTGTCTGCTCATTCTTCGCCGAGGTGATCCGCTGAAAGACATCTTGCTGTGGGATCGATCCAAGCATCATGGTCATCCACGCGCCTAGAAAGGGAATCCACTCCACGAACGTCGCCGGTGGGAAGAGGTCCAACTTGCCGGCCTCCGCTGCGTGGGTGATCACCGCCGGCACACCGCCGGCCAGATCCCCGACGATCGCGGCAATATAAAGCAACCCTCCCATGATCACCGAAATTTGCACGAAATCGAGGATGGCGACTGAAAACATCCCGCCAAATGTCGTATAGGTCAGCACAATCGCTGCGCCAATTATAATCCCGACCGATTGACTGACCACGCCTTCTGTCACGACATTCAAAACCACCCCCAACACCTTGAATTGTGCCGCCACCCACCCCACATAGGAGGCGACAATACAGAGCGTGCAGAGGATTTCGACCGTGCGGTTGTATCGGAAGCGATAGTAGTCCCCTACCGTCAACATATTGAGGCGATACAGCCGCGGCGCAAAAAACAGCCCGGCCAGCATCAGGCACATACTGGACCCGAATGGATCGGCCACGACGCCGCGAAGCCCCTCTTTGACGAACGTCGCGGAGATCCCTAGCACCGCTTCAGCACCGAACCACGTCGCAAACACGGTGGCGATGACCACCGGCAAGGGCAGGCTCCTCCCCGCCACGGCAAAGTCCTTGGAATTCTGCACGCGTGTCGCGGCAAACAATCCAATCCCGACGGAGAGAAGCAGATAAAGGATGACGAACCAGAGAACCACCTGCGCAGGATAAAGCGATCTGTATGCGCAATCAATCAGCATTCAGAATCTTACCGGCCCCAACAGTCGCCTCATGGGCAGCGGTAGACGGCAAGACTCATGGCAGTGGAAGGTACAGGCGTGTGTAGCGACGCAGGTACGCCGGTAGATATCGTCGGCTACCCGAATGGATCAGTGCTCTGCGGAGTTGGAATCAGAAGAAGTCTGTCGAGAGGCGAATAGGCTGGTTGGCCTGTTCTTTCTTGAACCGTGAACCTGCTGATCTTCTCATTTCAGGGTTGAATGTCCAGTATCGGGATGCTCCGAGTACGAGGCGACAGCCGACTAGAAAGAGATTACCCTGTGACTCAACAGGTAAAATCTTCGTCCACTGCACTTCATAGAGATTCAGGGCATATTCCCACCGGGTCCGAGGAACATGGAGTTCCAGAAGTTGTTGCTTTCGCGGTTGAGTCCCCATGAGGACGAGAATCCCCCGCTCACTGCGGTCAAGACCGTACGCCTCGCCCTGTTCGATGACAACCCGCCCACCCTCGATCGATTCACAGAGGCCATACACACAGACCTTGGATTCTTGAATCCGTACCTCTCCCCTGCGATTGGAACCCGTGCCTTCCGATTCTTCTCTGATACCATCCGGCGCAACTGTGGCAGCTAAATTTCCCATGTTGGCCATCCTCCGATTCAGAGATGCGTTCTCTGGAACGTGGTTCTTGTACACTCCTCATGTGAGCACTATCACTTAACGATGTAGACATTGAGCAAGTGTCGTACCTGTGAATCGATTGTGGAGATCTCGCAGCGGTTCCCCTTGAGTATCCTTACGATTTCTTGCTTCCCTTGCGTTTTCTTCAATAGGATCAAATTCATAGACCGAAGGGAAATGAATTCACCCTTGGGATGGATGGTCTGCGGATCTCCTTGACTGCACTGAAGAATCTTGCGTGAATGAAAAATCATGCACAGTCAGGTGAATGCCACAGTTGAAGACTCCTCCACGTATCCCTTGGATTCACCGACCACCAGGGATGGTCGGCTGCGTTGTCCCGATCATTCGCCTATGAAGCATGGGCCAGAGCTCTCCGTCAACTGAGCTTTTCTATGCGAACGCCAAGCAAGCGGATCAACTGCCGATGAGGGTTCTCACGGCGATCGAGGAACGGCATGAGCAGTTTCAAGACCTCACGACGCAATGTTGCCAGGTCGCTGGCTGGTTCCGCCATCGTGTGGGCCCGTGACGTGGTTTTGAAATCGGCGAATCGGACAGTCAGAATAATGGTCCGGAACGACTGAACCCCCTCCTGCTGTAACCGATCCATCACTCCCTTGCCGAGAAGCTCCAGTTCACTGAACAATCGCTGGCTGTCGAGTGTATCAGCCTCGAAGGTGTGCTGCTCACCGAGCGACTTGGTCTCAGCATATTCCTCCAGCGGAGAAGCATCTCGTCCTCGAATCTTTTCATAGAGGTCCACACCACGTTTCCCAAGCCATGCATCGAGTTGCGACACCGTCAACGATTTCATATCCCGAACATACTTGAGCCCTTGCTGAGAAAGCAGCGCTTCTGTCTTCGGGCCAATGCCAGGGATGGCCCTCAGTGGAAGTGGCGCAAGGAACAACTCCGCTTCTTCCTCACGGACAACCGTCAGCCCATCCGGCTTTGACATGCCTGAAGCGATCTTGGCGATCAGTTTGTTCGGACCAATGCCGACCGAGGCAGTGAGTCGTGTGTCTGTATGAATCGCAGCCTTCACCTCTCGACACAGCAATTCTGCTGCTCCGTAGGACTCTGTAAAACTCAGATCGCCGTACGTTTCGTCGATACTCGCCTGCTCCACGACAGGGATAAATCGCCTGACGATCCCCATAATCTCGTCTGAGACACGCGCGTACTTGGGCATATCGACCGAGACGAAAGCCACGGCCGGCCTCCCAGCTCGACGGGCGGCTTCTGACAAGCGCCACGCGATGGAAATCGGCGTCGCAGAATGAATCCCATACGCACGTGCAAGATAGTTCGATGTAGACACCACTCCACGCCCCCTGCCTCCCAATGGGTCAGCCCCAACGACAAGGGGGACACCCCGCAGTGCGGGAGTGTCCCGTTCCTCGATAGCCGCAAAGAACGCGTCCATATCTAAATGAGCGATAATCCGAACCATTTCTCTTATCAGCACCCCCTCAACTTGCCTGAGGCACCGTACAGCCCGGAACGAGAATGGTCAATGCGACAAGACAGGTTCTGCGGTTTTCCCCGTAGATTTTCATGATGGACCTGACGTACAATTTCCAGCCAACAATACTGATTACAGACACAACGAGGAACCTGCATAACTGGATGTGCTAGACCGTTAACGAAAGGTACCGTCCATGGCTATCCGTTGGTTTAACTTAATCGGGTTTGCAATGCTGTTCGGCGCACTGTTCTTCAATGAGGTTGTGTATCTCAACGTGTGGTACGACTTCAATCTTTTGACGATCATTCCAGCAATCGCTTATCTGGCTCTCGGGGTCTGGCTTTCCTTATGGGGAGGATCGAGTTACCAGGAAGCCTGAATAGGTGGGCATGTTCATGACCGTGCAAGCCAGAATTCAGAAGTTCATCACAGCGTAGTCAGCAGCAGTTTATAAGCAAGAGGGGTCCAATAGCAGCGCGCATACCATTACTGAAAGGAGACAACCCATGGGCATGAGTTTAATCAATTGGATTGGGTTTGTGATGTTGATCCTAGCTCTCTTGCTGAACGAGCTATTCCTTGGGATGAATGCATGGTATGAGCTCAACATGGGGGCCATCATTGTGGGTATCGTCTATCTGGTGGTTGGAGCCGCATTGACACTCTGGCCAAATGCCGGCGATACAGCTGCCTGACCAGTAACTGATTCCGGGCTCATCCGTAATCGCATCGGGATGGGGGAGGGGTTGGTCGTCTCACCACTCGCTGTGTCAAATGTGTGCCCCCACTGGCAGTCCGAGGGTCCCCGCAAGATTCATACAGACTTGCGCCGCTTTCCTCGCAGTCCACTGTGCCCAGCCCCTATAACGTCCATTCACTCCCTTACATAACCATTCCCCATATAGGAGCAATACAGCAAGTCCCGGTCTCCGATCCACCGGCAGTAGCGACTGCACTAAGACACCGTCACACCCTGTCGGTCGTTGAATCCGCCACTACAGACACAATCGGGGAAGCCACCGCACATCAAGAGTTGATCTCCCTAGAAGGATCCACTACCATTCCATCTGTGGTGCGCCAGATGAAAGATTCAATGCAACCGGAGTGAGAGACGTACGACAGTTCAGGTCGAACATCACGGCTTCCCGGCTGATAACACCAGTCGATACGCCCCACTCCACACCTGAGGAGGATGATCATGGCAGACAAACAGTACAAACAACTCGGCTGTCTGGATGTGCAACCATCCGGAGGATGCGGGTTTCAGGTCCGTGCTGAAACGGAGGCAGAGCTGATGCAGCTCGTCGCCACTCATGCCAAGCAGTGCCATAAGTTGGATTCAATTCCACCGGAGATGGCAGCAAAGGTTCAGGCAGCGGTCAAAACCGTCACCGTGAGCGTCTAGCGAACCTGCGTCAGAGTCATGCGACCTCCCCGCACGCCGCTAGGCAGCGGGGAGGTCGCGCCATGTCGTCCCGTTATCTTGGGTTAAGGAGGATCTATATGAGCTGGAAGGCAGTATTACCCGTTGTGGCACTGTTTCTCTTAAGCACAAGTGGCTGCAGCTACCTCTTTTACCCTCACGCCAAGGAGTTTACCGCCAAGGCGAAGGGTGCTACCGGCGTCGAGACGCTGATCAACCTGACGAATATGGCGGAAGCGACCGCGCAAAAAGCAAAGGGTGGCAAGGGAGTCGATCAACCATTCGACGATCTGCACAATCAGTTCCATGCCATCGACAACAGTATCTGCGGTGTCGAGAAATCGGTGAGAGAACAGCCGTCCTATGCACTAGCCGTGACCCACAATAAAGAGCTCAAGACCATCTTCCGGCGGCTCTGGAAATATCAAGACGATCAACCTCAGCGAGATCAGCACCTGGATCTCTTTGTGTCCGAACTCCAAGACATGCGCCAGACCTTACAAACTTTGAGGTAATTCATGACATCGCCGCTACCTCAACAGATTATTGAAAGCCAGCGTCAGGATTGGAACCGCGTCGCCGGAGGCTGGGAAAAGTGGGATCGGTTCTTTGACGAACAGATGGCATTCCTGAATCACCGACTGGTCGCCGACGCCCGGCTACGGTCCGGCATGCGAGTACTCGATCTCGGCTCAGGCACCGGCTATCCGGCCCTGCTTGCAGCACAGACGGTCGGATCAGCTGGCAGCGTTGTGGGAATTGATCTGGCTGAGCAGATGCTTGAAGCCGCAAGACGAAAGACTGCTGCGCTCGGTCTCTCCAACATGACGTTCCGTACCGGCGACGTCACGAACTTGCCGTTTGAAGCGGCTTCGTTCGATGCAGTCACCACTCGCTTTTGCTTGATGTTCTTGCCGGAAATTCCCAAGGCGGTGGCCGAGATTGCCCGAGTTCTCAAACCGAACACGTGGGTTTCCGCAGCAGTCTGGTCCGCACCGGAAAAGAATCCATACCTCAAAATCCCCATTGACGTTATCAGGCAGTTCATCGAACTCCCTCCTCCTGATCCGACAGCACCGGGCATTTTTCGTTTAGCGAAACCTGGTGAACTCGCGGGCATGCTGCAGCAAACCGGATTTTTCGACATCACAGAACAAGAATTCCATGGCGATGTCAGATTCACCGCGGGGGATGAATACTTCTCCAGCCTTATGGACATTGCAGCCCCGATTCAGAATCTGTGGGCAAAACTTGTCCCGGTACAACAGACTGAAGCAAGACAGCGCATCATCGATACCGCTGAGCAATACAAGAAAGGGGCAAGCATCGCCCTACCGATCGCCGTACGGATGGTCGCAGCTCGAAAGCCTGGATGACCCATGTCGCCGAAGAGCGACGGCTTCAAAGATTTTGTTCTGGATCAGCTAACCGATCTCTGTGGCGTAACCGCACGTGCCATGTTCGGCGGGTACGGCCTCTATCATCGATCCACATTTTTCGGCATCATTCATAAAGATCGTCTCTACTTCAAAGTCACCACAGCCACTGCCCCTCGGTATAAGGGAGCCGGAATGAAACCGTTTCGCCCGAACCCCAAGCAGACGCTGAAATCCTTCTATGAAGTGCCGCTCGATGTGATTGAAGATGCGGAAGCCTTGACCCAGTGGGCGACTGACGCGATTGAGAGATGATCAGCCCATGCCTCATACTCTCTGGACCATCGGTCATTCGACGAAACCAAGCGAGAAGTTCCTGGCTCTACTGAAGGCTCATCACATTCAACAGCTTGTCGACGTACGCACTGTCCCTCGCTCTCGCCACAACCCTCAATTCAACCGAGAAATCCTTTCAACCAGCATCAGCTCACGTCTTTCGCGGTAGTGGAGAATAGATTGCTCCGTTACCCCGATC
>JAOUGT010000006.1 GCA_029865485.1 Nitrospira sp. | reverse complement strand
CACCGACTCCAATGATGATCCCCAACATCGTCAATCCGGCACGCAGGCGATTCCGCTGCAAAATTCGCAGCGCCGTCACGACTGTCAGCCACACAAACGTCGACATCGGCACCCTCCGCTAGCAGGTTGCGGAAAAACCATTTCGGCGAGGCATCTTTGCACAACAACGGACGATCGTGAGATCCCTCATAAGGGTGATCAGGATGCTCAAAATGGCCGTCCAGCAAGGCCGCAGTGAGTGAAGAGGCGAAGCGTACTCTCTTCTGTACGGTGAGCCTCTGAGCGATGCGAGAACGCCACTGGCGGACGTTTTCAGCATCCTGCTAGTGAACACGATCCTGCGTGGTACGGTCACTCAAGACTTGGCCGTCCTTGATCACAATTTCGCGTGCCGCGTGGGCGGCAATATCAACTTCATGCGTTACAAGAATCACCGTGATCCCTTCACGATTCAATCCTTCAAGGATCGCCATAATTTCATGACTCGACCCTGTGTCAAGATTTCCCGTCGGTTCGTCGGCGAGTAATAAAGATGGCGAGGTCACCAGTGCCCGAGCGATCGCCACCCGTTGTTGTTGACCACCTGACAATTGTGTGGGGGTATGATGCTCACGCCCCTTCAGTCCGACCCGTTCGAGTGCCGCAGAGGCAAGGGCTCGTTGTTCCTTTAGGGGCAACCCTCGGTACAGAAGCGGCAGTTGCGCGTTTTCTAGCGCGCTGGTTCGGGGAATAAGGTTAAAACTCTGAAAGACAAAACCGATCCTCTGATTCCGAATCTCTGCCAGCTGATCCGGTTGCAGCCGCTCCACCTCAACACCGCCTAACCGGTATCGTCCCTTGCTCGGCTGATCCAAGCAGCCAAGAATGTTCATCAGCGTCGACTTCCCTGAGCCACTTGCCCCCATAATAGCGACAAACTCACCTTCGTTGATCGTTACGCTGAGCCCCCGCAATGCCTGCACCTCAACATCGCCGACTCGATACACCTTCCAGAGGTCTTCGCAGACGATGAGGGGGACCATATCCCTACACAATCCTAATTATCTTGGAGAGAGGGTGGAAGAAGGAACGCCACTGGCGTGTGTCACTACCCCTTGCTTTGTCCATCGAGAACCGGCCCTCTTCTCCCTTTCATCTGGCATCCTAAAGGGACCTCAGCGATTGCGAGGACGTGGTGGGCTGCCAAACCCTGGAGGGAGCTCGTTACCCCTTCTCTCGCCTGACGACTGTTCAATCCCGGTGGCGATCAGATCTCCTTCCGCCAGCCCCTCAGACAGGATCTCCGTTGAAGAGCCGTCCGAGATACCGGTCTGAACGGGCAGCGCAACAAGGTCTCCATTCTCTACCTGCTTCCAGACTGTTTTTGCCAAGACGGTTCCCCCTTCGAGCGTGGATGGACGAGCAGGCTCTCCCTTATTCGCTCGTCCACCGATCTCTTGGGAACCCCCTTCACCTCTTGGGGGCATAAACCTGAGAGCGGCATTGGGAACTTTGAGGACGTGGTCTTTCTGCGCGACCACAATCGAGACATTCGCGGTCATGCCTGGCTTGAGCCGCAGGTCCGCGTTATCCACACTCACCACAACATTGTACGTCACAACATTCTGTACACTGATCGGTGCAAGACGTACCTGTTTGATCAGGCCTGTAAACGAGATCCCTGGGTACGCATCGACAGTAAACACCGCTTCCTTCCCCTCCGACATCCCCCCGATATCCGATTCACTGACATTGGTGTCGACTTGCATCTTGGTCAAATCCAGCGCAATGAGAAACAGATTGGGCGTGGCAAAGCTGGACGCGACCGTCTGTCCCACCTCAATATTGCGAGCCACCACGATCCCATCGACAGGCGAACGAATCACCGTATATTTCAGTTCAAGATCCGCGGCATTCACCGCCGCCTCCGCCTGCCTAACCTGAGCCTCCGTGACCCGGAGCTGCGCCTCAGCACTCTGATAATTCGTAAGGGCAACATCAACATCATTTTGCGACACAAATTGCTCCGGCAACAGCGATTCCACGCGGCCGAGTTCTCGCTTTCGTTGGGCCAGATCGGCCCTTGCACGCGCAACGCTCGCCCGCGCCATGTCCAAGTTACTCGCCGCCTGTTCCCGGCGAGCCTTGAACGGCTCCGGATCAATGACCGCCACAATTTGCCCGGCTTTGACCTGCGAATTGAAATCAGCGTGAAGACTCTTGATCATGCCTGATACCTGCGTCCCGACCTGGACGGATACCACCGGATTGATCGTCCCGGTTGCACTGACCACGGAAACGATCTGCCCACGCTCCACTAACGCCGTTCGGTATCGAACAGGGACCTTCCGCTCCCCGTTAAAAAACACGTAGCCGCCGATTCCCAAACCGATCGCCAAAACGCTCGCAATCAACCCAATTCGTCGCATACGTCACACACACTCGCCCTGAGACATTCATTCATCCTATCAGGAAGGCTGGTAAGAATCACGTCCCCGCCATTCTGAGACACATGCGCGGTCCGTGACACCTGCCCAGCCGGGCTACCATGTCGACCGTGACAGACCAAGAGACGGAGCGCACACCTTAAGTGAAATCTACCTGCGGGACGATCAGGAAGGAACGAACAGACCTATCTTGCCAAGAAATGCTCTAAGAAGGTGGTCGAGACATGACCTTTTTGAAAATCGGGATCATCAAGAATCCGGCGATGAAGCGGAATCGTCGTCTTGATCCCTTCAATCACAAATTCACCAAGGGCTCGCCTCATTCGCGCCAGTGACTCCTGTCGATCACGACCATGCGTAATCAGCTTGGCAATCATCGAATCATAGTACGGCACAACGACCGAGCCGGACTCCATCGCAGAATCCACTCGCACGCCAAATCCACCCGGAGGGCTGTACTTGGTAATCGTTCCGGGAGACGGTGTAAACTTCTCAGGATCTTCGGCATTGATGCGACACTCCAGACTGTGGCCGGACAAGACCACGTCCTGTTGACGCAGCGAGAGTGGATGGCCGGCGGCAAGACGAATCTGCTCCTTGATCAAATCAATCCCCGTGACCATTTCAGTAATCGGATGCTCAACCTGAATACGGGTATTGACCTCCATGAAGTAAAAGTTTCGGTCCTTATCAAGGAGGAATTCTACCGTCCCCACATTGCGGTAATGCGCGGCTTTGACGGCTTCCACCGCCACTCGCCCAATTTCCCGACGAAGCTTGTCGTCGACGACAGGGGATGGAGTCTCTTCGACCAGCTTTTGATGGCGCCGCTGGATGGAGCAGTCTCGTTCCCCAAGATGAATGACACGGCCCTGCTGGTCAGCCAAGACCTGTACTTCGATATGACGCGGCTCCAAAAAATAGCGTTCAAGATATACGCCGTCGTTTCCAAACGTCGATTTGGCTTCCGCCTGAGCCGCTTGAAAGGCTCGTGCCAAATCTTCCGATCGATTGACGACACGCATGCCACGGCCGCCCCCACCAGCCGTTGCTTTAATGATAACCGGAAACCCGATTTTCTGTGCAGCCTGCAATGCATCTTCCTCGCTGCGCACTTCACCGGGACTCCCTGGTGTGACAGGAAGACCCCGCTTGGCCACAATCTCGCGTGCTTTCGCCTTATCTCCCATCATGGCGATATTTTCGGAGCTGGGCCCAATGAACTTAATCCCGATGGATTCGCAGACTTCGGCAAAATGGGCGTTCTCGGAGAGAAACCCATACCCGGGATGAATCGCATCGACTCCGGTAATCTCCGCTGCACTCAGGACATTGGGAATGTTCCGATAACTGAGCGCGGAATCAGCAGGTCCGACACAGACCTTTTCATCAGCTGCCCGTACATGCATGGCAAGCGCATCAGCCTCGGAATGAATCGCGACGGTCTGAATGCCGAGCTCTTTACACGCACGAATCACTCGCAGCGCAATTTCCCCACGATTGGCAATTAAAACTTTCTTAAACACGCTTTGGCTCCGACACGATGGAGAGCATCACCGTGAGAATGACCTATGGGGTGGCTTTAGGATCGATGAGGAACAGAGCTTGACCATATTCGACCGACTTGGTGTTCTCCACTAAGATCTTCACAATCCGGCCGTCTAATTCAGACTCGATCTCATTCATGAGCTTCATCGCTTCAACGATGCAGAGCACTTGGCCCTTCTTCACAAAATCGCCCTCGTCGACGTAGGAATCCGCATCTGGAGAAGGAGAGCGATAAAATGTCCCCACGATGGGGGATGTGATCGTCACAAACCCGGCAGTTCCTTCCTGCACCGGTATTGTAGAAGAACCAGCCTGCGACGGTTGCAGCGGAATGGTCGGAACCGACTCTTGATGAACCGCCACAGGAGCCTTGGCCGTGAGCTCGTGCCGCAGGCGTATCCGTACACCTTGGTGCTCGAGCTCCAACTCAGTCAGGTTATTGCGACGAAGCAGATCGATCAGTTCCTGAAGATGTTTACTGGAACCGACGACAAGCGCGGCTTCACCAGGTGGTGACCCCGGCCTTTCCGCTAACACAATACGACGGGCTTTGGGTTTTGACCGGCGACCCCTCACCGGACACGCTCCACATAAGATCGCGTACGTGTATCGATTCGAATCACAGTGCCCACCTCCAGATAGAGCGGCACCTTAATGGTGGCGCCTGTTTCGACGATGACCGGCTTTGTCCCTCCGGACGCTGTATCTCCCCGTACACCAGGCTCACCATCGACAACCTTAAGTTCAATAAAGTTCGGCAGCTCCACCGCGATCGGCCGATGCTCATAGATGAGGATCTTGGCGACCATATTTTCTTTCAACAGATCGGCATTCTCCCCCAATTGCTGCTTATCAAACGTCAACTGCTCATAGGTCTCTGTATCCATGAGCGTATAAGCATCCCCCGTCGCATAAAGAAATTGCATCTCACGCTCTTCAAGATCAGGCTCCTCAAATCGTTCTCCAGATCGAAAGGTACGATCCAACACATTTCCTGAGAGGTAGCTCTTCAACTTAGTACGGACAAATGCGCCACCTTTGCCTGGCTTGACGTGTTGAAATTCAACAATGTAGAAAGGCTCCCCTTCGACCATCAAACGGACACCGCCACGAAAATCAACCGTGGAAATCACTCTGAACTCCCTTCGATGAGAAAAAACACCCCTAGCGCATAAAACAGGCTCATGTCAGGCTGGTTCTGCTTCTGTCAGCAGGCGAGATCACTGGCTTGGAACCAGTCGGGGAAACCTTCGCCACATGCTCGCATAGTCCCCGCAGAGCCAACAAATAGCCGGATGGGCCAAACCCCGAAACCTGGGCCACTGCCACTCCAGACACATAGGACTGTTGTCGAAACGTTTCCCGCCGATAAATATTTGACAGATGAACTTCGACAGTCGGGAGGTCGACTGCCGCCAGCGCATCGCGTATCGCGATACTCGTATGAGTATAGGCTGCCGGATTGATGATGATGCCTTGACAATCTCGGCGGGCCTCCTGAATCCAGGTCACCAACTCTCCTTCATGATTGGATTGTCGAATGACAAGCTGAGCGCCCAGTTCTTCGCCCAATCTGTGGAGAGACAAGTCAATTGTTTCAAGCGACATCGTCCCATAAATAGATTGTTCGCGGGTACCCAATAGATTCAGGTTGGGACCATGCAGGACCAATATACGGAGCACGGTAGGTCTGCCCCCTTCCACACCAAACACAAGACCACTCTCACTCTGGATGGGGCATTCTAGCAGCCTGCTTTCAGAGGGTCAAACTGTTGAAGTCACGCAGAAGTTTTCTGGATCGATTGAGATGGGGTAGAACCATCACGGCGTCGTGCCTGGATCAACTGAAGCCACTGCTCAAGTCGTGCAATAGACGACCTGCTTGAACCCTGAGGACCGAGGGACAGGGCAGCAGCTACTGGCTTGGCCCGTTGGGCCAAATCCGAAAGGGTTGAAGCCACCTGGGCATCACCCGTCTCTGTAACGTGAGCCGTGCCTTTTGCGACTGAGAATAGAGGAACTTCAGCAGGATGATCAGACTGAGGCCTGTCAAGTTCCTCTGGAGGTTGGGGCGAACCCGGAGTACATTCCGGCACCACGGCGTGATCCTGACTTGCCCGCAGGGCCAACGCTTCTTGATCCTGTGGGTTCACTGCTAAAATCACGTTGCAGGATCGGATCGCGGCATCTTTAGCCCCTTGAGCCGCGTAGAGCTTCGCCAATGTTCGATGCGCACGAAGATTATCAGGGCTGACTTTTATGGCTTCTTCTAGAATGGCCTTTGCCTTAACCGGCTGATTCACCTGCTCATAGGCACGCCCTAATGCCACCATAGCCGTAATGAAACCGGGATAGGTTTTCAGCCCATCTTCCAGCACCACCACAGCCTCTTCCCACCGGCCGACTTTCCCATACTCTTCAGCCAGGGGGATGAAGACTTTGGATCCTGGCTCTTTGGCAAGCGCCAGAGCCAACCGATCGATCTCCGCCGCATTGTCCGTCTTCTTGGAACTAGAAGCCATACACCAAATTACTCCACGAGGGACGCACCACGCGGCGCCATGAAACACAGATCGCGGACTGCATTCAGAATCTCATCTGCCAACTGCCGCTTGGGCATCAGGCCGAACACTCTCTGCTCCCCTGTCGCTGAGAGAATCACCGCAGCATTGTCGTCACTACCGAATCCGCCACCTACATGCGACACGTCATTGGCAACAATAAGATCCAGTCCTTTTCCCCTCAGTTTGTCTATAGCATGAGATAAGACCTGTTCCGTTTCTGCCGCAAACCCGACGACGACCTGTGACGTGCGCCTCGCGGAGAGCATCGTCAGAATGTCCGGAGTCGCTTCGAGGACAAGTTCCATCTCAGATTTTCCCTGCTTTTTCAGCTTTCCTGAAGCAGTCACCCGTGGGCGGAAATCGGCCACAGCCGCCGCCATGATCAGGACGCTGCAGGAAGCAAAATGCTGAGACAAGGCATCGGCCATCTCACTTGCGGTATTCACATGAACGGCCGTAACCCCAGAGGGAGGCCTCAATGCGGAAGGCCCCGTGACCAACACCACGTCTCCCCCCCGAGCGCGCACCGCCTCTGCAATGGCATACCCCATTTTCCCAGAGGAACGGTTGGAGAGAAACCTCACTGGATCAAGCGGCTCTTGGGTTGGTCCGGCGGATACCAACACCCGCTGGCCTCGCCAATCCGTCTGCGGACACACTACGGCATGAACTGCCTCCAGAACTTTTTCCTCCGCTGGGAGTCTTCCCTGCGCGACCCGACCCGATGCGAGGGGTCCGACCTCAGGGTCAAGCACAATCACTCCGCGCGCACGCAGCACATCGACATGTTGGACAACAGTGGGATGGGTCCACATCTCGCCGTCCATCGCAGGAGCCACAATGACAGGGCATCGAACATTCAGCAACATTGTGGTCAAGACATCATCTGCAAGGCCAAGCGCCGCCTTCGCCAAAACATTCGCCGTTGCCGGGGCCACAAGAACCGCGTCTGCGTCCTCTGCCATAGTCAGATGCGGCATGGCTTCATGTGCCTCAAAAAGATCGGTGACGACACGACGACCCGATAGCACTTCAAACGTCAGCGGCGTCATGAACTTTGTCGCTCCCCGTGTCATGATCACCGACACGGTCGCCCCCTGAGTCTGCAACGCGCGAAGCACGCCAACAGCTTTATACGCAGCAATACTCCCGGTAACCGCTAATACGAGGCGCTTGCCGTTAAGAGCCGCGGAGGAACTCACGTCACCCCCCATCTATTCCTCGGTCTGGACTACCGTCGGCTGGGTCGTGTCATCAACATACACACTAAGCTCTTTCTTGATCTCTCGGGCATCTTCCCCAGTCATCATTGCGATACGCTCCGTCTCACCTTCCTTTCCACGCTTCGCTTCCTTCATCGCATCGCGCGCTTCCTTACCGATTAGGTATTTCACTTGCCCTTTCAAGACCTCGTCAAGCGCAATGGTCGTTTCCTTCGTAAAACGAGACGGTCCTCCAGGCTTGGCGCCCTGGGTCAAGTGCTTGGCCCGCTGCGAGGCAACAATCACCAATCGGTGCCTGGAGTCAAATTCATTGGACGTGTACTGCGGCAACAAATTCAGCATGTCGATCATGGTATGGTTCGCTCCCTGTACGATAAAATGTGAGTAAAGACTCTCACTCTTCCGGTGCTGCGTCCGTCTCAGCCATAAAGCTCCGCTCAAGCCACCGCATATCCATCCGCTGGGTCTTGAGGCGTTCAGCCTGAAAAATGCTCTGCAACTCACGGAGGGACTGTATAAGATCATCGTTTTGCACGATGTACGAGTATTCACGAGCACACCAGACTTCGTCCTTCACCTTACGGAGTCGGCGCAGGATTTCCTCCTGAGAATCCGAGGCTCGGCTCTGAAGTCTGGCACGGAGAATATCCATGGAGGGCGGCAGGATGAAGATCGACACCGCATCGACAAACCGCTTCTTGATCTGGAGTGCGCCTTGCACATCAATTTCCAGTAAGACGTCAACGCCCTGCTCAATCTTGTCCATAAGAGGGACCTGTGGGGTTCCATACCAGTGGCCGTAGACATGCGCATATTCTAAAAACTCGCCACGCCTCACCATCTCATGAAACAACTGTTCCTCAATGAAGAAATACTCTCGTCCATGTTCTTCGCTTGGCCGAGATTGTCTTGTTGTCGCGGATATAGAATGCCACACCCCTGGTATCGAGGTCACGATCTGCTTACACAAAGTCGTTTTCCCGGCCCCAGAAGGAGCTGACACGATATACAAAATTCCCCGACGCCCTGGAACCTGCTTCGGCTCAGCCAGATTGTCAGACAGATGGCTCGTGGTGGACGGACTACTCATTCGACGTTCTGTATCTGCTCACGCAGACGTTCCAATTCCGCTTTCATTCGAACAACCTCTGCAGCAACCGCTGAATCATTGGCCTTTGAACCCATCGTATTCACTTCTCGCCCCATCTCCTGCAGAAGAAAGTCCAGGGTCTTCCCAATTGGCTCACTCTGCTGAACAGCCTGTTCAAACTGTATCATATGCGCGTCTAATCTGACCAATTCTTCCGTAATGTCATACCGATCGGCATAGATAGCGAGTTCCTGATTCAGCCGAGGGAGATCCGGGATGGCCTCCCCCAGCAATTTTTCAACGCGAAGCTTCATCCGAGCAAATATTTCCTGTGCAACAGATGGGGCACGGCTGGAAATCATCGTTTTGCATGTCCGTATGCAAGCCAGTCGATCGAGAATGTCCTTCGCCAGCAGCTCGCCCTCTTTCTTGCGCATAGCGACCATGTCACGTACGGCTTTTGCTCCCAACTGTTCAACAAATTTGAGGAGTTTGGGATCATCGGTTGCCTGATCGGAAAGCACAATGACATCACGAAACCCCGCCATCAGAGCGAGATCTATCGATCCTTTCAGTTTCAACGTGCGTTGGAGGGCTCGAAGACTCTGATGGTAGTGTTTGGCCAAGTGCGCGTCAAGTTGAGGCACCCGCCCGTTCGCCCGCCCCCCCTGGAGCATTACGGTAAGATCGACTCGTCCACGCGCACAATGCTGCTGGACGACTTTTTTAAAGACTTCCTCCAGCCCTCCCATTGACTTTGGAAGGCGAATGGAGGTCTCCAAGAAGCGATGGTTGACCGATCGCACCTCAATCGTGACGGTTGCTTCGGCATGGGTCCCCTGACGGCGACCAAAGCCGGTCATACTCGTGATCATGTCGTCAATTTTCCTTCCCACATGCACACACTATCGAGAGAACAGGCATGACAGCGAGGCTTCCGTGCAAGACACACATATCGTCCGTGAAGCAACAGGCGCTGTGAAACAGCTGTCCACTCAGTTTGCGGATAGAGCGCCTGAAGATCACGCTCGATGTGCTCGGGATTTTGCGAGCGACTCAAGGCTAAGCGGTTTGCCATACGCTTCACATGAGTATCTACAACAACCCCGGGTTTCCCAAACACCCCCCCGAGAAGCACGTTCGCAGTCTTTCGTCCAACGCCAGGAATCGACGTCAGTTCGTCCATCGTACTCGGCACGTGACCACCAAAACGCGTCGAGACGGCCTGGGCACAGCCGACCAAATTCTTGGCCTTACTCTTGTAGAAACCCGTCGGTTTGATCAGGGCCTCCAGATCAGCCTTCTCCGACATCGCCATCGACTGTGGGGTTGGATATCTCTGGAACAATGCCGGTGTCACTTGATTCACACGCTGGTCTGTGCACTGTGCGGAGAGAATCGTCGCAACCAGCAGCTCCCAGGGAGAATGGTGTGCGAGCTCTATCCTCCCCTCCGGTATGGCTTGATGTAGCAGTACCGCAATGTGCGCGGCACGATCAGACATAGATCCGGCCTTTCTCCGATTGGTTGACATCATAGACGCCCGATTGTGCAGCACCTACTGTTACGGTGCAAGAGCAATCGCATCATTCCCCTGAGGCGTCTCCGCCGTCTGACCATCGAATGGCATTAATGCTTTCACGTGCGACTCCAGTCGAGCAAGAAGCGGATGCAGGGTGATGGGCTGAATCGCAGAAATCCCGATGGCCCCGTATCGTCGGCAGAGCAATTCCACCTGTTGCGGCAGCGCCTGGTCACACTTATTGAACACCAGCACGCGAGGAATCACCGTCAACTGAAGCTCCTCCAAGATGGCCTCCACAGCGGTAATCTGCACATCAATGTCGACGGCACTGACATCAACAACGTGGAGCAGAAGATCCGCCTCGCGAAGCTCATCGAGCGTCGTCCGAAACGCGCCGACCAATTCCTGCGGAAGATCGCGAATAAATCCCACGGTGTCGGTGATGATGACTTCTCGATCTTCAGGAAATCGCAACCGTCGACTTGTCGTATCAAGCGTTTCAAACAGCCGGTTTTGAGCAGAAACCTGACTCTTGGTCAAGACATTGAGCAAGGTGGACTTCCCAGCGTTGGTATAGCCCACCAACGAAATCACAGGAAGCCCATATCGCCCTCGTCGGGATCGTCGTCGGTCTTGATGCCGCGCGAACCTTGCTAATTCCCGTTCCAAATGCGTGATCCGCTCCCGAACTCGTCGACGATCCGTCTCAAGTTTGGACTCACCTGGCCCCCGTGTACCGATGCCTCCACCCAGGCGGGACAACTGGGTGCCACGCCCCAACAATCGCGGCAACAGGTAGCGGAGTTGTGCTAACTCGACCTGAATTTTTCCTTCCCGACTATGCGCACGACGAGCAAAAATATCCAGAATCAGTTGTGTGCGGTCAATAACCTTAATATCCGTCATTTCAGAAATGGCTCGTAGTTGGGCCGGCGAGAGTGTCTGATCAAAAATGACCATGTCAGCCCCACGGTGAAGGGTCTGGATCAAGACATCCTTCATTTTTCCACTTCCCAACAGATAGCGCTGATGTCCATCCGATGTTCGTTGAGCCATACGATCAATAACCGCGACATCAGCCGATACCGCCAACTCCGCCAATTCCGTTAAGCGTTCCTCCTGCTCCGCTCGGCTTTTCACGGACGCGCTGACAAGGATTGCCGACTCTTTTCCATGGGCAACCGCGTATTGCGCGCAAGCCTGCTGGAGCTCCGTTTCGAGATCCTGAATGAACTCATCGAATGCGACCTTGATACCGTGAAATGGAATCGACGGCCATACTTTGAATAGCTGGCCTGCGGCATTCGGAGGCAGTAAATTCGCCAGATACAAGCGTCCTAACTGACCATCATCACAGACACTGAGGACACCAATCAAATCAAGTCGCAAGAAGGCGAGGTCGGTCAGCACTTCCTGGCTCAACGGCTGATCATGCAATTGCGTCCGAATAAATCTCAAACCACGAAGGGCCCGACTGCCGACACGAAACAGGGTGAGGGTCGCAGAAGAGAGCGTCAACTCCGTTCCCACGATGACTTCCTGGACCTGCCCTCGCCGTGTCAACAGCACACCGATCGGCCGACGCAATTCAAGCGTAAGCTGTCCCATCACCTTGGCCAGGTCCGGCGACATGATCAGGCCACACTCAACACGACGACGGTAGAGTCGTTCAAGCGTGGCGAGCTGACTCGCACGAAGCCCGGTTATGTGCCCACGAATATCAGAGATGGCTCTTCTCCTTCCGCTCAGGACAACCCTTAGTGATCTGGCTCGCCACACCCACGGTCACCAAACTATCCATCGGATCAATATCAAAATCCGAAGAGCAGGGTTCCCCGCGCATCAGTCGTTGACGTCCTGCCGACGCAATCATGGCCGCATTGTCCGTGCAGAACTCCATCGGAGGAAGCGACAATCGGATCTGTCCACGCTCCACTCGTTCGCGCAGCACCGCACGCAACCGTGAATTTGCTGATACACCACCGACAACTGCAATCGCACATAGGCTCTCCTGCTTCAGAGCTGCTAAGACCTTCGTCACCAGAACCTGTACGATCGACTCTTGATAGCCAGCAGCAAGATCGGCGATCTGCTCAGGCTTGAGCGGGGCTGCCATTCCGCGTAACTTATACAGCAGCGACGTTTTCAGACCACTGAAGCTAAACTCGAGGCTATTCCTCGTCCGATGAAACCGAGGGAATGGTATAGCCTGTGGATCTCCCGCCCGAGCAAGCCGGTCAATCGCCGGTCCCCCAGGATAGCCAAGACCAAGCATCTGGGCACCCTTATCAAAAGCTTCACCGGCTGCATCGTCACGAGTACGCCCGAGTAACAGACACTCCCCATTTATCTCCCGACGATAGAGATGTGTATGTCCTCCCGATACGACCAGCACAATGCAGGGAAGGGGAAAGGTTGGATCAGCCAACCATGCGGAAGCAATATGACCTTGCAAGTGATTGATCCCCATAAGAGGAATGCCCAGTCCGTAACTCAACGCTTTGGCATAGTTCACCCCAACGAGCAACGCCCCTGCCAGCCCAGGGCCTTGAGTGACCGCTATGGCCTGGAGATCACCCTTCGCAAGGTGAGCCTCTTCCAGCGCCCGATTCACAACCAGATCGATTGTTCCCAAGTGAGCCCGGGCCGCCAATTCAGGGACCACACCACCAAATTTCTCATGAATATCCTGCTGCGACGAGACGACATTAGACAGCACTGCCCCATTAGAACCAAGCACTGCCGCCGCGGTTTCATCGCACGAGGACTCAATACCGAGGATTGGCCCAGACTTCCAGACTGTCTTCCTCGAATCTTCCTGCGTTGCAGAACCATCATCCATCATGTGACGAGAAAGCCACCAATCCCTGTGAAACAAAACGGCCTCTGCAGCCAGATGCTACAGAGGCCATATCCATGCGATTCAGTCGCGTATGAGCACAGAAGCGCACTACACGCCAGCCATCGCCTCCTGCTCGATGAAAGCCGGGGCTCCATCTCGTAAAACAACTTTCACCTTGCGGCTTTCCTTGAAGCGTCCCCTGATCAATTCGTCAGAAAGGGGATCACCGATGGCACGCTGGATGGCTCTCCGCATCGGCCTTGCCCCGTACAGCGGCTCATACCCTTCTTTGATGAGCCATTGTTTGACTTCATCATCAACCTCAATCTCAATCCCCTTGTCAACGAGCCGCAGATTCAGCTCGCGGAGCAGAATGTCCAGGATATTGTAGAGCTGCTCTTTCTCAAGCTGATGGAAAATAACAATTTCATCAATACGATTCAAAAACTCCGGGCTAAATGACTTGCGAAGCTCGCCGAGTACCTCTTCCTTCTTCCGACGTGCGGCTTCGCCTTCCGTACTCTGGAACCCAAGAGACACACCTTTTTGAATCATCTTCGTCCCAATGTTGGACGTCATAATGACCACAGTATTTTTAAAATCGATCTTTCTGCCGAGGCTGTCGGTCAGAACCCCGTCATCCAACACTTGGAGCAACACATTAAATACGTCGGGATGGGCTTTCTCAATTTCATCAAACAAGACAACTGAGTAAGGCCGACGACGAACTTTTTCAGTCAACTGACCTCCCTCCTCATAACCCACATAGCCGGGAGGGGCACCGAAAAGCCGAGAGCTGGTAAACTTCTCCTGGTATTCGGACATATCAACGCGAATCAAGGCATCTTCGCTGTTGAACAAAAACTCCGCCAACGTCCTGGCAAGTTCTGTCTTGCCAACTCCGGTCGGCCCAAGGAAAATGAAGGAGCCAATCGGTTTCTTCGTCTCCTTCAACCCGGCTCGAGAACGGCGAATTGCTCGGGCAACAGCCGAGATTGCCTCGTTTTGACCAACCACCCTCTTGTGCAGAAACTCTTCCATTCTCAGGAGCTTGTTGGATTCCTCCTCTTCCAATTTGAAGAGTGGGATACCCGTCATTTTTGAGACCACGTAGGCAACATCTTCTTTCCCGATCACAGGCTTGTTTTTCTCTTGGTTCTTTTTCCACTCCCGCTTGGATTCATCAAGTAGCTTGCGCAAACGCTCTTCCTCTTCACGATGCCGAACCGCTTCCTCGAAATTCTGCGTGGAAATTGAGAGCTCTTTCTCACGTGCGACTTTCTTCAGCTCTTGCTCCATCGCCTTCAATTCTGAAGGAAGCGCATAGGTTTGCAGCTTGGCTCGCGATCCGGTCTCGTCAATCAAATCGATCGCCTTGTCAGGCAAGAACCGGTCGGTAATGTACCGATCGGACAACTTGACGGCTTCCACGATCGCATCCTCTGTAATCTCCACTCCATGGTGTTCTTCATACCGGTCGCGAAGCCCTTGAATAATACGGACGGTTTCATCCATATTCGGCGGCTGAACATAAATCGGTTGAAACCGCCGCTTCAACGCTCCATCCTTTTCAATATGCTTGCGGTACTCATCTAACGTCGTCGCTCCGATACACTGAATCTCCCCACGCGAGAGCGCCGGTTTCAGCATATTCGATGCATCAATGGATCCCTCAGCCGCTCCAGCACCCACGAGTGTATGAAGTTCGTCGATAAATATAATGATGTTGCCGGCCTGAACAATTTCCTTCATCACAACCTTTAGGCGCTCTTCAAACTGTCCACGGTATTTCGTCCCTGCGACAAGCGACCCCAGATCTAACGCGATGACCCGCCGCGAGAGCAGATTATCAGGCACCTCAGACTGGATGATTCGTTGGGCAAGGCCTTCAACAATCGCTGTTTTGCCGACCCCCGACTCCCCAATGAGTACCGGATTGTTCTTGCTTCGCCGGCTGAGAATCTGCAAGACCCGCTCGATTTCGTCTGCTCGCCCTATCACTGGGTCCAATTGCCCTTCTTGTGCCAATTGAGTCAGGTCACGGCCGAACTCGTCCAGCGCCGGGGTATTGCTCTTCCGATCACGTTCCCGGGGGGCAGATTTCCGTAAGAATGTCACAGTCAGCTGACGCGCAGTCAATAAGTTCGCTCCCAGGCTTCGAAGGATCTTGCCGCCAATCCCCTCTTCTTCACGCAACAGCCCAAGGAGCAGGTGTTCACTCCCAATGTGGTTGTGGCCCAGCAAACGTGCCTCTTCAACCCCATATTCAATGACCTTCTTGACCCGTGGGCTAAACGGGATCTCTCCAAACGTCATGGTCGTTCCGCCACCGGGCAGGTTCCGTTCAATTTCCAGTCTGATCTGCTCGGTCGACAACCCCATCTTCTTCAGGATCATGAGGGCAATCCCATCGGACTCACGCAGGATCGCCAGAACCAGATGTTCGGTACCCAGATAGTCATTCTGGTGCCGCTCAGCCTCCTCACGCGCAAGGATGATGATCTTCCGACCCTTATCCGTAAATCGTTCGAACATCCTGCCTCCTTCTCGGTGAGTGACACCCCGGACGCATTCAAGCAAACCCTTGAAAAACCTTGTTCTGATTCTAACCACAGTACGTTTGAGAGTCAAGATTGAGCAGAGAACGAGCCGGCAAAGGAAGGGCCTGACTTATGAAATTCGCGGCCTTCTGGTGCGAGTAGGCTGCAAGACAACTCAATTGACCTGGAGATATAGCCTCCATGCCTCCTGCTAGTCATGGTCTAGTCCGTTGTTGCGAAGTGCTCACTGGCATAAAGAGATAACAGTCCTCCGTCCTCCTAGAGAGATTGCACGAAAAGATCAGGGGCTTTCCGTTGACATAAAATTATGCATCCCGATACAATCACCGGCCCCGTCCTCCCAACCATAGGCTTGGTATCCATGAAAAGTAAAAGCATTGGGATCTTGACGAAACCAAAATTCCCCGAAGTAAAGGCCACCCTGCTTGGTGTAGTAGCCTGGCTTCGTGAGCGTCATATCGGCGTGTTGCTCGATACGACTTCTGCACTGTTATTGAACGAGACAGGAGGAATCCCTAAAACTCAACTCGCTCAAAAAGCCGATGTGCTGCTGGTATTGGGCGGGGACGGAACCATTCTCAGCGCAGCACGACTTTCAGCTGACCGAAGCATTCCAATTCTGGGAGTCAACATGGGAGGGCTGGGATTCCTGACCGAGGTCCGGTTGGATAACCTCTATCCATCCCTTGAACGAGTCTTCGCCAACGATTTCGCCCTTGATGAACGACTCATGCTCGCTACACATATCCACCGACATGGAGAAACCGTCGCGCAAGGCGTTGTGCTCAATGATGTGGTCATCAGCAAAGGCACCTTGGCTCGCATGATTGAACTCCAGATCGCGATTGGAGGCCAATTCGTGACGAATCTTCGTGGGGATGGCTTGATCATCGGGACACCCACGGGCTCTACTGCATATTCGCTTTCCGCCGGAGGTCCGATCATGAACCCGGCTCTCCAAGCACTCATCCTGACACCAATCTGTCCACACACCTTGACTCATCGCCCGTTGATCGTGCCGAGCAATGCCGTCATTGAAGTCACACTGACGAGCAAAGACGATGGATCAATGGCAACGTTAGATGGGCAAGTCGGCGTAGCCATGACACAGGGAGACACCGCCGTCATCCAAGCTTCAGAGAGCCGGACTCAACTCATCAGATTTCCAGAAAGCCACTATTATGAAGTGTTACGGGAAAAGTTAAAGTGGGGGCATAGTTGAGGACGCGATAGTGACCTGCCGATTTCAGACACCCATCTGTTCAATGTATTTCAGCATATCCTGATTCGCCGAAAACTTGAATTCACCGATACAGTCGGTCTTCCCGGAGAAAGAACGTTCGGCCGCATCCAAAGCCCGCAGCCCATTCACATCAACAGGATGGCTCTGCCGCTGCTTTAAGCGGGTACGCAAACGATCCAGCACGACATTCACGTCTCCCCCTCCGGACTTAGCACCGAGATACCGTTCCACTACCTCCGCACACCAATCGCCATCGCGTTTTGCAACACCGACGAGACCTTCACTGGCCTTTCGAGCCCAACCGGCTAAAAATACCCCCTCCATCACCTTACTCGTCGATTCATCATAGGCCTGGAACAGGGCATCATCAGGATCATTCCCGGTCTTGTTGGGATTCGTCGTAAACACTCCGTTCTTATAAGGTAGACCGACCGTCTCATCAACCCTGTCGCCGACAGCAAACACGACTGAATCGCAAGGAAACTCATAATACTGTTTTAGACCTACCGCGACCGTATCCTCTCCCTTGGGATCGAGCCGATTGTCCTCCATTTCAAGTCCGCGAACTCGATTCGTACCGTCGACGAGAATCCGTTTCGGAGACGCCAGGAAACGAAAGCCCACCTTTGTCTCCGATACCTTTGGTTCGCACTTGGTAAACTCGTCGGTAAACACCTTCAGGACTTCATCAGGATTCTGGCCAACCTTGGCGAGACGGTCCTCAATACGGGCAAACTCGGCTTTGATCCCCTCAAGATCCATATTGGCACAGATGCTCCGAATCTCCTTGGGATTATATTTTCGTTCAACCGGTCCTCGTCTCACAATCGCCGTGACCCGTTCGACCTGTTTGTAGCGGGTCAACCAGTGGGCAATATCCACCATCACATCTCCTGCCCCAATCACCGCAACATGTTTCCCCATGTCAAAGGGGCGGTCTCCAAATCCAGGGAGTCGATTGAAGTGATAGACGACGTCCTTTGCATGGAATACCCCCTGTGCTGAATCTCCCTCCACCCCAATGGCTTTAGTCCCCTGGGCCCCAATTGTGAAGACAATCGCGCTCGCTCCCAGCCCACACACTTCTTCAACCGTGAGGTCTTTCCCATTCCCAATTGTGACATTCCCAAAATAATGGACGTTCTTCTGCTGCAGGAGCTCCCAGTACTGCTTCTTCAGACCACCACGGAGCTTCAACTTGGATGGGAAAATCCCGTATTCAGCCAACCCACCAAATTTTATATCACGATTCAGGATGATCACTTCATGCCCGACTTTGGAGAGAGACGCCGCGACAGCCATACCAGCCGGTCCCGCTCCTGCGACAACAACCACATGTTTTTGCAATCCGCTCATATTCACTCGTCCTTCAAGATGTACGTATAAAGTCCTTGATTATCAACAATCGGCGGACTGTAACATAGCGATTCCTGCACTGTCAAAACGTGCAGAGAGTTGATTCACAAAGGGAAGACCACCCTCCCATCTACTTGCACGGTCCTCGCCTGTCGTCTACAATTCACCCGCTTCTAGGAGCCTGTCCGACATTGGGAATCGCGAAAAATCCGACGCACACATTTGGCTCAGGATCAACGATCGTCACATGATGAAGGGTTCAGACACCCCTCAAATATGGTCATTTCGGTAATGTCGGACAGGCTCATAGCGGAGGAATTCTTGCAGATCGCCAGCGCTATCGGTTTCCATCTTGCTTCCTAGCATGCGAACGATCTGCACCGTCGGTCTTGTTCTGGATAGGCAGCGCCATCATAACCGATAAGATTCGGCAAGGCTCTTCATGCCCTCGCATCAGGCAACCATCCCATCAAAAGCTGACCCTCCACCCACTTCTATTCACTACTATCCGGTTTCCAAGGATGGTCATCCATCCTCCCCCAGACGACTCCGGGCAGGCGAAGCGTACCTCGTACCGGATTTTGAACAGGCTGAGCGCCTGATTGCCCAAGGAGTCAACAGCGCTCGCGTAGCAATCAGCAACCACGACTCGACTAGGGAGCATGATCCGGGATACTCACAAGTGGCAGGGGAACAGCAGCTCGTCCCTGCCTCACCATTCACGTTTGACGAGTCCGTCGTCGTGGTTCTTCCAACCTATAATGAACGTGCCAATCTGGAGGCGCTGGTTACCGCAATCGGCCAATATCTGGTGGCCGATATCGTGATTGTTGATGACAATTCGCCGGATGGAACCGGCGACCTTGCCGATCAACTCAGCGCCCGCTCCCCCCATGTCCATGTCCTCCATCGGCCACGAAAAGAAGGGCTCGGACCCGCCTACCTTGCTGGTTTTCAGTGGGCTCTTCAGCGCCCCTATGATCGAATCATTGAGATGGATTGTGACTTCAGCCATGCTCCCTGGGATCTTCCCCGCTTGGTCCACCGTAGCCACACAGCCGACCTGGTCATCGGCAGTCGCTACGTCCCAGGCGGTGGGACCGAAAACTGGAACGCCCGGCGACGCCTGGTCTCCCGATGCGGCAATACCTACGTCAACCTCTTCCTCGGCTCGAGTATTCAAGACTGGACCGGTGGTTTTCGGTGTTATCGCCGCGGCCTGTTGGAGAAGATGACTTTGTCGACCGTGCAAGCCAAGGGGTATATCTTTCAAGTAGAGTTGGCCTGGCGAGCCGTGCAGCTTGGCGCGAAAGTGAGCGAACTCCCCATTCGGTTCAGTGATCGAATCTTGGGTCAGAGCAAGCTCGGCTGGTCATCGATCATCGAAGGGCTGATTGAAGTACCTAAGATGTGTTTTCGAAGATCTGTAGGTCGATAGGGCGGCCCGCTGACTCGTCCACCTGCTCGCTCATCTCCCTCTTACAAACCACTAATTTAATTAGGGGATCAGCTGAGCTCCCAGGGGAAAGGCCTTTGACCGCTCACTGAGGAACGTTACCGAATCGGAGGGTTCCAGTTTCGCTAAATCGATAACCAGCTCATCTTTGGCATTGGCAAAGATCCCATCAATCAGGCTGTTTCTTAGGGGAATGACCGCGTCAGCCGGATGAAAGAGTAAGTCAAAACCTTTGGCGGCAGTCGGCCTCATGGGATAGCGGCGATCGTAGATCATGCCATAGGCTGGGATACCGTAAATGATCCGCCAGTTCCCCAGAAGGAAATGCAACTCCGTTCCATGGAGATACAATCCACCCGTGGTAATAATACGCCGGGCAAAAGTCTGCGGCTGACTGAGATAAAACGTAACGCGCTCATGATAGGTGGCTTCCGCCAATGCTCCTGCCAGTTGAGCTGATAACAGCGTGATCTCCTCATCCGTGAAGGCCGAAACCAAGGGAGACTCACCAAGAAACCACCGCTGCAGTGCGGTCCGATGCTCCTGCACCTTCATTCCCGTCAAGATCGTGCGTACGGTGCCAGGCTCGATGAGAAATGGGTGCGCATGGTGGGAGGGTGGCCATTCAGCGAGCACATCGGGATCTTCTTCGAGCCGCACATAGTTGACAGGATCTTCGTACACGATCCGTGAGGGAATATGCGGCACCGCACAACCAACCAGCCAAACGGGAGCAAGCGTCAGTAACAAGACGATACTCAGTATGAACCTGCTCGACCGTCGATCTTGTATTTTCCTACTGTTCACCCTCCTTCCCCCGTTACCCTTTACTCCCCACTGATCGTGACCGTCATTTCAGCACGCTCCAATGGATTGTCTCGGCCATCACGTTTCATGCTGACAATCTTGTCGGCCACATCCATGCCGCTGACCACCTCGCCGAAGACGGTATATTGCCAATCGAGGAAGTTTGCGTCCGCAACACAGATAAAGAACTGCGACCCCGCACTATCCGGATCATTGGATCGAGCCATTGATACGATCCCTCGTTTATGCGGTGTGCTATTGAACTCCGCCTTGACTTTGTACCCAGGCCCACCCATACCGTGCGAGGAACGATCAGGGCTCTTACTGTTCGGGTCTCCCCCTTGAATCATGAATCCTGGAATCACTCGGTGAAACGTCGTCCCATTGTAAAAACCCTCTTTGGACAGCTTGATAAAGTTCGTGACGTGACCAGGCGCCACATCGGAAAACAACTTGAGTACAATATCGCCTATCGGCTGCCCCTTGCTGGTCACTGCAATCGTCGCTCGTATCTTCTCATCCATCTCAGCCATTCGATGCATCCTTTCTCCTGTTATCGAAAGAGAAACGGCGGTGGCGCAACTCCCGCCTCCAGCCCTTCATTCACGGCAATCCACGAACTGCCGTCGTCGCTACGAAACACACCAGCACTCGTTCCGGCATAGAGGCCCGTGTCTTTGGATCCGATCAATACCTGGATCGCCTGATTGGTGAGTCCTTTATTCACCGGAATCCATTGCTTCCCCTGATCCATCGTCTTAAAAATTCCGTTCCCCGTCGCCACGACCAATGTCCGATCGCTCGACACAATACCTCGTATGGAATCATTGGGCAACGCCCGACTGATCGGTCGCCAAGTCATGCCACCATCGGCACTGCGGAAGACACCGCCATCGAACGTTCCGGCGACAATGTTCTGATCCTGATCAATCACCAGAACACGGATGAAGTTTTCGATCATCCCTTCATGATCTTTCAACCCATGATGCATCCGTACCCATCCCGATGAACGAGGGCTGAAGCGAAAGAGGCCTTTCCCTGATGTTCCGGCGAATAGGGTCCCATCCGCAGAGCGTGCGATGGCATGAACCAAAATATCGTCCAATCCTGGAGTGACGGAGATCCAATGGTCGTCAGACTGCCGTAAACGATACACACCATCGCCGGTTCCAGCGAAAAGTTCCTGATCGACGGCGAGTAAGGCCTTTACCTCCAGCTGTTTGAGCCCGGCACTGACAGGCTGCCACGAGTGGCCGTCGTCACGAGAACGAAACACCCCTCCGCGAAATGTGCCAGCATAGACCGCACCATCCTTGGTGGAGGACAGGCTCAAAATAAAGGGATCGGTCACTCCCCTGCCCACTCGAACCCATGTTGAACCTCGATCAACGCTACGAAAGATGCCGTGCCCGAATGACCCGGCATAGATCGCACCATGGCTGTCCAGGACGAGAGCTTGTACACTCGCGATGGACTGTTCAAACGGGCCAGGGGATGATGAGAGATCGGCCACTGGCAGCGATGGCGGCGACGACGAATGGCGCGCATGAAACGCCGCTCCCCCTGCCGGATACAGAAGAAAGCCCATCCCCACGAATATGGCAATAGTGAGGAGAAAGGTCCGCCAACCCTTCACATGGTGAGCCGTCATCGCACCCTCGTTCCCGCGGTATTGATCGGTAGATCCGGATCAAGCGGCAAATCGACGTCGCTATGTGTGGGATTTCTTCCAAACAGACGTGCGCCAAGAATCCCCACTTCATACAGAGCCATCAAGGGAACGGCCATCAGCAGCATCGTGAAGAGTGTTGCATCGGGTGTGACGATAGCCGAGATAATCAGACAGAGCAAGATGGCATGCTTACGGTACCGGACAAACGTATGGGCTGAGGCGAGCCCCGTCATCGCCGCCAGTGTCATGGCCAACGGCAATTCGAACGCGCACCCAAAGATCAACAAGAACTTTACATTGAAATCAATGTAGGTCCCCACGCTGAGTTGTGGGGTAATGTCGCGGTCCAGGCCGAAACTCACAAACCACTCGATCACGAGCGGCAGAATCACCACATTGCAAAACACCAGCCCCGAGGCAAACAGCCCACCGGCGATCACGAACAGCGGGATGGCCCAGCGTTGTTCCGTGGGCAACAACGCTGGCTCAATGAACTTCCAACACTGGTAGAAGATGACCGGCAGACTGAGGATCACCGCCGCCAACAACGAGACCTTAATCGACGCAAAGAGCGCCTCCGTCGGTCCATAAAATGCCAGCTGATTCGGAAAGGGGCGATTCAGCCAGGCCACCATCTCCGAGGAAAAGGTGAATGTGAGCGCCAATGCCCCCACCATCGTCGCCCCGATGATGAGCAATCGTCGCTTGACGGCTTGGATGTGAATGGCAAGCGGATGTACGACTTGCTGCATAAGGCTGGTCAAATGTCCTGAGTCTCTACGGCAATCGGCTCGTTACCGCGCTGGCTCCAGTCGTTGCTCCCGATACAGGCGAATGATCTCCGCCAGCTTGTCTTTCTTAACCAATTTCTCTTTTTGAATCCGTTTTTTCTCGATCTCTTCGTTCGGCGTCAGGACATGACGTCTTTGCAACTCATTGAGTTCAAGATCCAGACGATGGTGGGACTCTTCCAGCTCTCGAAATTCGGTGTTGGTGTGGCGAAGTTGTTCCATGATCGCATCTTCCGTCAACATACGACACCTCCTCTGGTTAGAGTAAATCTGTCAACAGTGGGTCACCTCCTGAGCGGCACGCTTCGTTCTGGCTGCCGCCAATCTGACAGCACAAGCGGATTCTTTTCCATCAGAATCGCGTCTTCGGTGGGCTGAGTGTAATACTGAGGACGCCTGCCGACCTGCATAAACCCCAGATGCGTATACAAGGACCGGGCAGCATCGTTGGAGGCTCTGACTTCGAGGATCGCCCGAGTGGCTGCCTGTTCAGACCCCAGACGGCAGGCCTCCAGCACCAGAGCCTTCCCCACTCCCTGCCTCCGCATCGACTCGCGCACCGCCAAATTCATGAGCCGCAGCTCTTCAAAGACGATCCAAAAACAATGATACCCCAGAATCTCCGATTCCGCTCTTCCTTCCGAACGATCCTGACGCAACGCCACGAGGAAATGTGCGAAGGGATTCCCCGTCAACTCAGCTTCCAGCATTTTGCGCGTCCAAGGCGCCGAGAAGCAAGCCTCTTCCAACAAAACAATCTCTGATACCATCTCCGATGTCGCGGGAAGAATCTGTAGGTCCGCCATGGTGTTACCGCCGCACAAAGATGTCACACATCCGACCGTCTCCGAGCTCGCGCCATACGCTCTGCCGCCTTTCGCTCAACACGGCGCTGACGCCTCACCACCGACGAAAGCCCTCCGGATCGTTCATATTGGATTTCTGCCTCAGCCCGCTGGACATACAGTGGCGCCACAGCCTCACCCGCTACTTCCCCCCGTTGAAGCCGAGCCATCCCGATGCGAGCAACCGAGACCGCCGACGGGGTAAAGAGCTGTTCCGGTCCGACCGTCACGATGCCCGATTGTGAGAGGAGATCACGAGTCTCGGATGCCATCGTCACCCATCCCGCTCCCACGACCACCGTAGGCTCATGAAGACTCTGGACAAAAGCCTGTTCCGTCCCAACCTGCTCATCGAGCACACGCTCAACGCGCCCATCCTCACTTCGGCGAAAGAGAGCCCAGTACACTTCGCCTCGGCGGCTGGGCAAGAGAGAACAAATCTGTATGGTGGTATCCATATTGGAAGCCATGGCTTCCAACGTCGGGACAAGGACAAGAGGACGTCCGGTTGCAGCCCGAAGTCCAAGGCATGTGGCAAGACCGACTCGAATCCCTGTAAACGAACCAGGCCCAGCTGAACAGATCAGCCCGCTCAGTTCATGTAGTGGCACTCGCGCTCGCATCAGCAGGCGATCGATAGTCGGCAGGAGCAATGCACCATGGGCCCCACCAGCCTCCTGCTCATGCTGAGCAAGGACGCGACTCTCATCAAGAATCGCCACGCTCTGCCATGTGGTGGCCGTTTCAACCGCAAGGATCTTCATCGTCGGTTACAAACTCTGCCCCAAGTCTTCCGCAGTGATCGTCTGATTCTGGTGCATTTCATGGAAGGTCACCTGCACGGCTCCCTCCCCCCGTCCATCCTCAAGAGAAATTTTGAACGGACGCAGTGATCGAGCATCGGCATCCGCTACGGCCTGCGACGACACGGCACCTCCCTCATTGAGTGGCCTAAAATCATCATAATGAATCGTAGCCTCGATCTCCCCATCCCCACCGAGCCGATCCTCCTGCACGACCAGCAACCGATGATCAAACCAGAGACGGCGGATGAGCACCCGCGGCGAACGGCCTGCCGCCCCACGGGCCATCCCGTAGATATCGAGACGATATCGACTCCGCTCCAGCACAAGCTTGGCCGTTTCTTCTCGCGCAAGAGCATTGCTCCCCAACAGACCACCAATGGCCCAGGTACTCAACTGAGAGAAGCGAGCGAGATTCCCCTGGTCTTTGAGATCGGCTTGGGAACCACTATACATTTTCCCTTCCATCGGGAGCCGCAGCCTATACCAATCATCGGCTTGAACGAATTCAAACAACTCACCACCAAATGGAGTAAAGCCTTTCAGCCTCAGTGCATTCGGCCGTCGATAATAGACGGTTCCCTCGACTCGCGAGAGGATGGGAATGAGTCCGCCCCGTACCTTGGCACTGAACAACCCTTTCATGGAATGGATCGCGGCATCACGTTGGCGCAACAACGTAGTTAACTCTTCAACCGTGACTCGTTTGAGTGGTAGTTCTTCCTTGGGACCAAGAACCGAGCAGCCAGCCAACAAGGCCAGCGGCCCAAGGAGAACAACCAAGAAGAAACGCGTCAGGATCACCTGTGCGACCTCCCAATCCCCGTCAATAGACTACACCAAGACCACGTCGAGCGCCTCTCTGACCTCTTGAATCCCAATCAACTCCATCCCCTCGATTGGGTCCAGCTTCGTCAGATTTCGCGCAGGCAAGAGACAGCGCTTGAACCCCATCTTTGCCGCTTCACGGATCCGTGCTTCAGCTTGACTCACCGCACGAACTTCCCCACCAAGCCCAATCTCACCCAACAGCAAAAACCCCGGTTCGATCGGCACATCCCGAAGACTCGATGCGACCGCCGCCACAATCCCCACATCGATGGCCGGCTCGTCGATATGCATACCACCCACGACATTCACATAAATGTCCTGTCCGGAAAGATGCATGCCCAACCGTTTTTCCATCACGGCCAGCAACAGGGACAGGCGATTCAGTTCCACCCCATTCGCCATCCGTTTAGGCATCGCATAGCTCGTCGACGACACCAGCGCCTGCAGCTCGACCAGAATCGGTCTGGTTCCCTCAAGACTCGACACCACCACCGATCCCGCACTCCGTTGTGAGCGCTCGGCCAAGAACAACTCCGAAGGATTGTTCACTTCTTCGAGCCCGCCGTCTTTCATCTCGAACACACCAATTTCGTTCGTCGATCCAAACCGATTCTTCACGGCACGGAGAATTCGATAGCTGTGCCCCTTATCGCCTTCAAAGTACAACACGGTATCGACGATATGTTCCAACAACCGCGGCCCGGCGATCGCCCCCTCTTTTGTGACATGTCCGATAATGAAGACCGGCACACCAGCGCGCTTCGCAAACCACATGAGTTGCCCGGCCACCTCTTGCACTTGACTGATGCTGCCGGGAGCAGACGTGATCTGCTCTGTGTATACCGTCTGAATGGAATCGACCACCACCGCGACAGGCCGCACCTCCTGGACCGCCTTCAAAATCAGCTCAAGTGAGGTTTCCGCCAAAATCAAGAGGTGCGGATGTTCGATCCCCAACCGCTGTCCCCGCATTTTGATTTGCCGGGGCGATTCTTCCCCTGAAACATAGAGGACCGGGGCCTCCTTCGTCGCCAACCGGGGCAAGGCCTGGAGCAACAACGTGGTCTTCCCGATCCCAGGGTCACCACCGATCAAGATGACCGCGCCGGGAATTACCCCACCTCCCAAGACTCGATCAAACTCGCCGATATTGGTCAACCGACGATCCTCGCCTACCACCTCAATCTCGGCGATGGGCGTGGGCTTGGCTTGAGCCGTTTTCAAGTCAGCAGGTCGCCCCTTGCCGGTTGCCGCCTGCCGCTCTTCTTTCATCGTATTCCAGCCGCCGCAGTCGGGACAGCGGCCGAGCCACCGTGGCGCTTGATGGCCACAAGTCTGGCAGGAAAAGGTCACTTTTGATTTCAAGAATGGATCCTCGCAGAAAGCAATCGGTCCGATTGGCTATCTTAATGGATGGCGAAAGGGAAGGAAAGGACCGGCCCTGCACCATGACATCGCACGATCGGTCTGAGCACCTTAAGATTTACGGCGTCCCGTCCGATATCGCTCAGTGACACAGTAGCTCAGAGCAACCGCCTATGAAAAAGCACATCCAAATCGATGAATTGACGCTGGGCATGGTAATCGAACAGCTCGACCGGTCGTGGTTGAGCACGCCGTTTTTTTGTCACAAGATGACGATCACCTCCACGAAACAGATCGCGCAGTTGAAGGCCTGCGGCGTCCAACGATTGATCGTCCACGTGGAGGCCGAAGAGGTCCACGAAGAAGCACCGGCATACTCGACTGTTGAAGATACTCGTGTAGAATCGACTCCTGACACGACGGATGCCGTCCCAGCTCCCGCTCCCACACAAGTCCCGTTCGAGGAAGAGTTACCAGCTGCCAAGCAGGTCTACCAAGCCGCCAAGACGATCGTGCAAAACGCGATGCAAGATGTACGGCTTGGACGAGCGATTAATGTCGATGCCGTGAAAGCCGTCATCACGGACATGACCGAAAGCGTCTTCAGAAATCCTGACGCCTTACCCAGTCTGTCGCGTCTCAAGCAATTCGACGAATACACCTTTTACCACTCCGTGAACACGGCCCTGCTTGCGATGTCCTTAGGACGGAGCCTTGGATTCGATCAGTCGATGATCCACTTAGCCGGCGTCGGCACACTGTTGCACGACATTGGAAAGATGAAGGTGCCTCTCGAAATTCTGAATAAACCCGGTCGCTTTGAGCCCCATGAAATGGAGATTGTGAAACAACATGTCCTCCGAGGTGTCGAGGTCCTTTCCAACACCACCGGCCTTGGTGAGATATACATCCAGCCAGCACTGGAGCATCATGAACGAGTCAACGGCGCCGGATATCCCCATCAGCGTGCCCGTCAAGATATCAGTCAGGTCGGCCTCATCACGGCGATTGTCGATGTTTATGACGCCATGACCAGCGACCGGTGCTATCACAAAGGACAGCCCGCCCATGAGGTCCTCCAACTGCTCTATCGGCTCTCGCTCGAGGGCCATCTCGACCCCACACTCGTTCAACGATTTATTCAGGTCATCGGAGTCTATCCCGTCGGATCCGTAGTGGAGCTGAATACCGGCGAGACCGGCATTATCAAACGGATCAACCATAATGCGCCATTGGCGCCGGTGGTGCTCTTCGTCAAGAGCGCTGGGAATACGCTCCTCTCTCATCCTCAGGAGGAAGATCTCTCTCACCAGACGACGGCACCCCATCGGAGCATCAAGGCTGTCCTCGACCCTCACCAGACCGGCATCGACCCAACCCTCTATCTCGACAAGAAAGCAGCCTAGACCTCCACCGCGCTAACTCGTCCACCGCGTGACCTACACGGCGTGTCTCCACGCCCTTCACTCTCTGTATCACTATATTCACTACTATTATCTAACTATGTTTTCTATCGTACTTCCAGCCTGTCACCACATTGACGAATGAATCTGGCGAAAGCGTCAAGCTTTTGAAACTCTTCGTCACGCGTAACTACTTAATGCACAAATCAGTGAAGAATTGAACGGCACCGATTTGGCGCGGCTCTTGCTTCAACTTATCATCAACCGTGCACCTAACTACCTGAGGAGGGATCGATGGAATGTCCGAAGTGCAAAGGGACGATGATGCTGGAGCGGTTCTCGGATTTCTTTCTCGTCTTTTATGCCTGGAAATGTTTCAACTGCGGTGCCATCATCGACCGCACCATTGCCCAGAATCGCAGAAAGAGCCTTGCGTCTCAGGAATCTCAGACCGTCGCCGCGCGCTGAGAGCAATTCCTGGCTATTCGGGCTCGGATTCCGAGCCCGCTGGGGCCTGAGTTACAATCACGGTGGATCATTGGAGTCCTTTACAACGGTTTATCCAAACCGTCGGTACTGATTCGGTTAGATGGGTCCTACAGCTGAACACAGGTGAGAGCGGGATCCTCAAACCGAGTAACCGTTTGGGCGCCACTGGCGCTGGCAGTGTCCTTGGTGAAAAGTGAAGGGACACCCTATGCTGAAATCCGCACGAGCCAGATCTCGTTGCAGAGGCAGAAACTCCCTATCTGAAGATCACGACCACCCTCAACCGAAACAAGCACAAAATGTCCTGATCGACTACTTGGATAAGGAGCCAGACTGAGAGCACGCTATGCCTGTGACAAACGAAGGCTATGACGATGATATCGTATATTCATGTTGAAACGTTCAACTGTGGTCAGCACGGGTAAGGTTAGCCTCAACGGCAGCTTCAAATTCGTCGATGACAGACAAGCGACGCTCAACTTCGGCGACGATTTTGGGTTGCTCCTCAAAAGGAGGACATAGAACTGTGCGCGAGTGAAGGGTGGCGAGGTTGGTGTTCGGTAGCCTGAGGCACAAAAACCAGATTGCTCCGGCGCCTGGTTGATGTGTTCACGCGCGTTGTCTTCCGGCGTCGGCATCCCTAAACCTCATTGAGGATATGAGAGTATGTCCCGGAGAGGAACACATGGTTTTTTGGAGTAATGCAATTCTTAGGACGATGGTTTGTTCTTACTAAAGGTCCGGCATTGGCCCGGACTGAAACGCCATGCAGAGCTCGGCCCGATGTTGCTACAACTTCTTCCTGACCTCCTTCCAATCCTTCGCCACCTTGGCCTTCCTTGGCACCTCCCCTTTTGATGGTCCCGGCACCATGATCGCCTCAAGGCGGCGCTGCAGAAAGGCTTCGGCGAACGATTTCGATCGGCCAACGCCGACCTTCACGGTCCTCCAGCCAGCTGCATGAAGCTCGTCAATCGTCTCCCCCACGGTGTTTGTATCAAGGACAGGTAGCGTCAAGAGATAGCCGGCTGGAAACTTATGGGTCTTGAGCCACTCCCTGGCTTCTGCACTTCGTTGAAACCCATCTCGCCCTTCAACCACATAGATGACCTTATAATAAAACTGCGTGAGCTTCCCGAGTTCATCAGCAGCCCCAGGCATCGGCTTGCGTGCTGATTCAAACGCAATGCCGATGGGAGGGACTCGATTCGGCGCAGACTGCTCAAGCAGTGACGACAACTCAATCACGAGGATGGGCTGCCGCTTCTCCCACACAGCGAGATTGGCCTGGCCTTCGGCCTGATCGACTCGTGGACTATTCCCGATGCGGACTTGGACCAGTGCGAGACCTTGGGCCTTTGGGGTATAGGTCAAGAAAGCTCGTCCATCTCCGCCGGTCAAGGTCTTGGCGACAACCTTCCCATCCGCCACGAGTTCAAGTGGTTCCCCTCCAAGCTCGGCAATGAGCATCAGACGTTTCGAGAAAAGCTTCGCCTCGATGGTAGCCGGCTGGCCCTGAGCCGTGAGCGCGTCTTTGACAAGGATCGAGGCGGAACTTTTCTCTGCGGCAACGAGCAGGCCCGGTGCGGTAAGGGTGAAGAGGAAGAGCGCGAGATAGGCGCTGCGGATTGGGGTGATTATTGGCCGCATCGCCTTACTGGACAAGACAAAACGGGTCACGGACTCGCTGACGAATGTTACGCTTTCAGCGCTTTGAGTACTTCATCTGCATGGCCATCAACTTTCACTTTCCTGAAAACCGCCTTCACGTTTCCTTCAAGATCGATGACAAAGGTGCTGCGCTCGATGCCCCAGTACTTTTTGCCATACATATTCTTCTCTTTGTACACCCCATAGGCCTTGGAGATGGCGGCATCTTCATCGCTGAGCAGCGGGAACGGAAGTCCAAATTTCTTGATGAATTTCTGGTGTGACTCCCTCCCATCCAGGCTCACCCCCACAATGGTGCCACCCGCACGGAGGATCTGCGATTCGACATCGCGAAAGTCACAGGACTCTTTCGTACACCCTGGGGTGTCGTCTTTTGGATAGAAGTAGAGCACAATCTGTGTCCCCTTGAAACTCTTCAACGTCACAGACTTCCCGTGCTGATCTGGAATCCCAAGCTCAGGTGCTTTGTCCCCGACTGCGAGTTCTTTGCTCATAGATCCATCCTTCGTCTGAATTAATACCCACCAGGCATACCGCTACCGAACGATGACCGACGAGGTGTGTAGGGCCCCGGCATTTTCTTGTTCTTGTTCTCAGGATTGCCGTATGGCGAGAGTGCCGGTGAGTCCCAAATAACCTTGTCTCCAGGGGAGAGATCCGCTGCTTCCAGAAAATGCTTCCTCGCGATTTCCGCATCGCCGAGCGCATTCAGCGCCAGCGCGTAGTTGTAATGAGCCGGGCCTGAGCTTGGCGCTTCGGTGACCGCTTGTTCAAAATATCGTTTGGCGTCTTCGAACTGTTGAGCCTGATACGCCTGCGTACCTTGCTCCGTCAAGGTCATGGCCTGCGGCCTGACTTCTCCATCCAGGACCAGCGGCACCAACGGCTTCCGCTTTTGAAAACAGCCCGTGCCGACGAGCAGCAAGACCATGAGACCGACAACTGTCACCTGCGAAATACGACGTGTCATGGTACCAGAACCTCGTTGTTCAGATCTTTACCTGTTTGCGAGTCTCTTCTTCGAAGGTTTTCCGATACAGAACATCCCACTCGGCACTCCCCTCAACCAGACCTCGCGAATATGAGGCCAGCTTCGCCCTGACCGTCCGATCGATGTGCTGCTCCTGCGCAAGTTCCTCCGCCAACACCTTCTTGATCTCCTTTAAGACCAGCTCGTCCCTCTGCTTGAGCCGGACACCGGGAGCCTTCTTGATGGCTGTGAGAATCACATGGGATAAGTGGCTGACCTTGTCTTCTGTCAACATACATCAAAATTCGGTAAGGGGTTAGGCGTAAGCGGTAAGGAGAAGGCATCGGCTGTTATTCGCCTCACCGCTCACCCTTCACTCCTCACCTCGTTACAGAATAATTCCTCGCTCACGAACCAACTTTTGCTTCACCATCTGAAACATCTTTTGATAATCCACTTGGCCCTGCTCGATCTGCTGCTCATAGGCCTTTAGGAGTTGGCGCACCTCTGCATTCAGGCGATCCTCAGCTGATAACTCCAGTGTGATGGCCTGATCCAGTGCCTCGACCAAGACCTTGCGGTCCCCCACCAATTCAAGGTCATCATGCCGTTGGAGATGCCCCGTCAGACTTTCCGCGAGATGACGAACACGCTCTTTCGACAGTCGCACCGTGCTTACCCCTGCTCGAGCACAATGGAAGGTGCGTCCATGACCTGCCGAAGCTGCGTAGCATCACCGACAATCTTCCCGACAATATTCACCCGATCGGCTGGAACCGGGTCAACTCCCGTACTCATCGGCGTCCGTCCGAAAAAGATGGTCAGCACGTGCCCGGCACCCCAGAACGCCACATCACCAATCTTGACTTGCGTAGTGGCGGTTTCCCGATGGTCTCGCACCTCGGGAAGAGGGAAATAGAATTCCTCCCCCCACGTATGAATCGGCGCGGTCACAGGCAGCGCCGCATACACCTCATCTGCTGTCTTGGTTTTTCGGAGTTCCGCTTCCAACCGAACCCCTCCGACGGTAATACGTATTCGTTTTGCCGGCACAGCCATGGAATCCATCGGCAACCAGCTCCTTGCTCGACGCTGCAGTTGTTCTTGATGACGCGAACTCTAGCTTGTCTCCTAGGCGAAATCAAGGCTACAATCCTCGCGGATGCTCACCTCTAGTTTTATCTTCTTGCCGGGCGTCGGTCCTGTCACGGAACGCCGCTGGTGGCAAGACGGTGTGTTGAACTGGAGTCAATTCCTCGCTCACCCTGCAATTCCTGGACTCTCGACGGCTCGGAAACATTGGTATGATGAAGAGCTTCGAACGGCGCACTCGCTCGCGGAGCAGGGCCAGTTTCATCAATTGGCCTCGCGCTTCCCGAGAGGCGAACATTGGCGGCTCTACGACATGTGCCGTTCTGGCGCAGGCTATCTGGACATCGAGACCACGGGCGCCTCGCCGCAGGAAGGCGACGTCACCGTGGTGGGGCTCCATCACCATGGACAGACCGTGAGTCTGGTGCGTGGAGAAACCCTCACGGCGGAGCGTGTACAGGCAGAACTCGATCACTGCGGCCTGCTCGTGACGTTTTTTGGATCTGTCTTTGATGTACCCTATCTCCGTGCTAAGTTTCCCAAGCTCCGTCTGCCCCCATGGCACTTTGATTTGTGCTTTGCCGCTCGTCGACTTGCATTACGGGGAGGACTCAAGCACATTGAACAAGAACTGGGTATCGAGCGGAGCGAAGCCATCCGGGGGTTGGATGGATGGGATGCGGTTCGCCTCTGGTCTCAGTGGACTCATGGGGACAGGGTCGCGCGCGACCAGCTCTTGGCTTACAATCGAGCTGATACGGAACATCTCGTGCTTCTGGCAGATCGATTCTTTGAGGATCTGATGAGTCAATTGAGTCCTTCGTCCGCCGTATCATCCGTATCATCCACCTTTCATCCAACCGACACCCGATGAGTGCGTGGATCGGCATCGGCCGAAGCGAAACTGGCCTGGTGCGGGCATCAAACCAGGATGCCTTTGCCGTCATCGACCACGCAGGACTATGGGCCGTTGCAGACGGGATGGGCGGTCACGCGGGTGGCGCAATCGCAGCCCAAACGGCCATCTCGACGGTGCAGACCCAAGCCGCATCCTCGCAGGAGCAGCTCCGTAGCGGATCTACTTCACCGATCGACGTGTTGACCTCGCTGATCAGCCGCGCGCATGAAGCCATTCTCGCTCAGGCCCGCTCTCAACCGAAGCTCAAGGGAATGGGGACCACCCTTGTGCTGCTGACGGTTATCCCTGATCAAACCTCCATGGCCTACGTTGCACACATCGGAGACAGTCGTGCCTACCGGTTTCGAGCCGGGGTGCTGACTCCGCTCACCAAGGATCATTCCCTGATCGAAAAATACCTTGAGCGTGGCATCCTCACTCCGGAAACAGCGAAGACCCATCCCGAGCGACATGTCCTGACTCGTGCCCTTGGAGTCACGGCAACAGCAACCCCCACAATCGCCGGCGTAGCCATGCAGGACAACGATCTCATCATGCTCTGCTCGGACGGCCTGACAAAGATGTTGGAGGATCAGGATATTCAACAGGTGCTGTGCGCTGGCGATCTCAACCCCGCCAACGCCTGTGATCGCCTAATCACCGCCGCACTCGATCGTGGCGGTGAAGACAACGTGACGGTTGTCGTCGTTGTCTATCGCTAAGCCGGTGATGACTTCGTTATTGACAAGCCTCCCCAGGGCGTGTACGTTCCCTCATCACCTACATCACACTCGTTATACCGAGGGAGTCCTGAACATGCGCCAACGGGCGTCGTTTGTCCTTGTTAGTCTTGCCTTGCTTCTCCTCTTCACGACCAGTTCCTGGGCTGCAGACCCCTCTGATCCCGAAACAGCCATTCGGCTGATGATCCGCGCAAACGCTGAGAAAGACCTCCCTACACTGTCACGCCTCATGGCACACGATGCCGACATCATCAGTTATACCGTCGGTGGTCGCAAATACGTAGGCTGGCCAGACTTTGAGCGGGAGATGCGTGATGAGTTCGTCAATACTCAGAAAATCGAAATCCCTATCAATGAACTGAAAGTCTGGACCAAGGGAGATCTGGCCTGGTTTGCCATGGAAGTCGACTATATCCGCTATGTCGGTGAGGGATCAGCCGTCAAACGAACGGTGCTGCCTTTACGAGAGACCGGTGTCCTCGAGCGCCGCGCCGGACGTTGGCAGCTGCTGTCGTGGCATGAGTCCTTTCGGTCCGCTCAACTTGGTGGCCCAGTTGCGTCGCCCGCTGCGGCAGCAGGATCACAAAAGCTCGTGAGTACCGCTTCTGCTTCAATGCCCGACGTCAGTGGGGAGTGGGACATTCTCGAAGTCGAGGATGAAAAGCGCTACAAGGCTACCCTCGACAAGAGTGGAAACGGCCCCTACACGCAACAAGGCGGACGATTCGTCACCACCAAGATTGAGAACCGCCTGTGGCAGGGCACATGGCATCAACCTGGCAACGATCGAGAAGGTGGGTTCGAAGTGCTCCTTTCGGACGATGGGAAGGAGGCCAAAGGAATTTGGTGGTACACACGTGTCGATACAAGAAAAAATATCCCGCCAAAGGAACACGGCGGTACCTATCACTGGAAGAAAGTGTCACCATCACCGGCCAATCCTCAATGAATCAACCTGCTTCTTCCGTGGTATACCGACAAATCGGAGTCCGGTCCAACATCATCGCTTCACTTCCTCTGGGAGGTCTTATGTCCAGATCCCTCATGCTGTTTCTTGCAACTGTTTTCATGATCTCATCGGCCTACGCAGATGGCGGGCACGATCACCACGCCATTCCGACACTGAAAAAACAGGTCGGTTCAAAAATCACCTATGGAGAGAACACAGCCACCTTGACCTTCGGCCCCATCGATCTTCCCACCGGCCATGGTGAAGGCGATATGGGCGACTCTATGCCCCGGTTCAACTTTCAACTTCCTGAAGACAAATACCTCATCGGTTTCAAGTCCGCCCTTTCTACGGTCGAGGGCAAGGAATTGCCCAGAAATTACTTGCACCATATTCTCATGATCAACAACACCAAGCCCAGCGTATCGTGTCCGGGTGAACCGCTCTTCTTCGGAGGGGCCGGACTGGAAATGGCTGAGACCCACTTCCCTGAGGGATATGGCGTAAAACTCGCGAAAGACGATAAGCTCATGACGGTCGTCGCGTTCTATCACGGCGCTCCTCCCACGAAAAATGTCATCGCCACATTCACCATGTATTTTGCACCAAAGACTAAACCAGCGAAGGAAATGGAGATTTATCAGGTCGGCGTGAACATCGTCTGCTTTACCAAATTCGGAGATCGCCCTGCGGATCAGACAGACGAAGGAATCGAAATCGGACCTGGTGTCCAAGTCCGTACAGCGCCGCTAAAGTTCAGTATGGACGGCTGCGTGAAGTATGCGTACCCACATGGCCATGATGAATTGCTCATGATCGCCCTGGAAAACAAGACCAAGAAAAAGACTCTCCTCCGGACCATTCCCGATGCCGAACAGGATGGTACACTTCGTGAATTTTTGCCCCACCAGGTTTACAAAGATGCCCAAGGCTTCCCCATCTCAAAAGATGATGAATATGAGATGGTCATGGTCTATCACCACTCCCTCCAAAATACCGAACCCCAGCATGGGATGGGCAACTACTTGCTGTACATGACGCCAGGCTCTTGCCCGGCAAAGAGCGCATCTGTCACCCAGTAGCGATTTCTCGACCTGGCCCACCGGCGCAGAGTAGCTGGTGGGCCCGCTTCCCCGTCCTCCGACTCTACTCCAACCAACAGATTCCTTCGCCTCAGCCCCGTGCATGTAGAATAGACCTATCCTGTGCCGTCTCAACTGCCTCTCGGTTAAAAACTCCAAATCCTTTGGTGGAACCATCAGATGGCTTGTATACTGACAGAACATAGGTTTCATACGTAATAATTTCCGGCAGACACGGACAACGGACCATTTACCGTAGTACGCCAATCGATGATAGCCTCTCCATCCACCCACACCAATTCTTCTCCAGCCGGTCATGAGTCGATTCAGACACTGACACGATTTCTGCAAGAGATCGGACACCCGACAAGCCTTACGCGCCTTGCCGACCAAATCCTCCTGAACCTTTCTGAAATCTCTCGCTATCCACACGGTTCCCTTTTTCTCCTTGAACACGAACATCGCCGTTTCCGTCAGATGCATACGTTGGGGCAGATCGAGACCATGGTGGCTCCTACGGTCATAGATGTTGACCATCCCTTCGTTCAGGCTCTCATGGTAGGCCAACACATTTCCGACGGGCTGGAGCCAACGCTTGCCCGAGACCCAGAACGCTCAGATGACAGGCCGAATACTCGACCTGGTGACCAGACGCTCGCTATCCCGCTCATCACGCAGGGAACGTTGATCGCATTCGCGTTGTTCCATTCTCCCTCCGCACGCTTGTCACTCTCATCCTTAACTATGGGACTCATGAGCGCGATGGCCCAGGGTGCCGCCAATGCACTCGACTCGCTCCTGATCTACGAAGATCTTCGCCAGTCCCAAGCTCTCATGCGCCGAACCGACCGGTTGCGTTCCTTGGAAATCATCGCTGGTGGTTTTGCCCACGAAATCCGTAACCCGTTAACCTCCATTAAGACCTTTATTCAGCTGGCGCCCGAGCGGAAAGACGATAGCCAATTTATCGGTGAATTCAGCCGCATTGTCCTTGAGGACGTCCATCGGATCGAGCGCTTGATCCAGGAAATCCTTGACTACGCCCGCTACATGGAACCGCAGATGACCGATGAGGACCTCAATGAAATCGTCATGTCATGTCTGTACTTCATTCAGGTCAAGGCAGACCGTCAGGGGATCAAGATTGAAAAACAGTTGGCGCCTGAGCTTCCTCGTGGCATGCTGGATCGGCAGCAAATTAAGCAGGTGCTCTTGAATCTCCTGTTGAACGCCCTCGATGCCATTGGCGAGGGGCCTGGGAGCCTTCGGGTACGGACGCATCAAGTCCTGAAACCTGAGGGTACCCTCTTCATGCAGGTCGACATTGAAGATACCGGACATGGAATCGCACCCGAGAACCTTGAGCACATCTTTGACCCATTCTTTACAACCAAACATACAAGCACGATGAATGCGGGAACCGGGCTGGGCCTGACCATCGCACACCAGATCATTCAAGAGCATCACGGCGACATTCACGTGGCCAGCACGGTCGGTCAAGGAACGACCTTCCGCATCACTCTTCCCGCGCTTCATCAGTAGTATCCAAGGAGCCTTTGTGGAAAGCGTCATTGCAAGAAAACGAGTGCTATTGATTGATGACGAGCCCCGCGTCCGCGCCTCGCTGAAAATGGTCCTGGAACCGCTCTACGACATCGCCCAAGCAAGCGACGGGCCTGAAGGCCTCGATCTCTTCAAAAAAGAAGACCCTGACTTGGTCCTGCTTGACATCGTCCTTCCAGGTACCGATGGTCTGGCTGTGCTTCAGATGCTCAGGACAGAACGGAAGTCTACTCCGGTCATCATGCTCACCGGCACCAAATCCGTGAAAACAGCCGTGGATGCCATGAAATTAGGGGCGGCCGACTATCTCTCGAAACCGTTCGATGTCGACGAACTTCGAATCGTGATCGATCGCGTCCTGAACTCCTCAGAGTTGGAGCAAGAAGTCACTCAATTACGAGCGCAAGTCGCCAAGCGATACGCGTTTCATAATCTGATCGGTAAAAGCCAGGGGATGCAGGAGATCTACTCAAAAATTGAACAGGTTGCCGACAGCCGAACCACCGTACTGATTACAGGAGAGAGTGGAACCGGCAAGGAGTTGGTCGCGAAGGCCTTGCATTACAACAGTTCCCGCCGCGAGCGTCCGTTTGTCGCGCTCAACTGCGCCGCGCTCCCCGAGACGCTGATTGAAAGTGAGCTGTTCGGCCATGAAAAAGGGTCGTTTACGGACGCCACGGCCAGACGTGTCGGGCAGTTTGAGCTTGCGAATACCGGAACCCTGTTCCTCGACGAAATCGGCGATCTCAGTCCGGTCACACAAGCCAAGCTCTTGCGCGTCATTCAAGAACGAGAGTTCACGAGAATCGGCGGAGTGCAACCGATTAAAGTCGACGTCCGCATCGTCGCGGCCACGAACAAAAACCTTGATGAGCTCGTCAGAAAAGGGCAGTTCCGAGAAGATCTCTACTATCGAATCAACGTGATCTCACTCTATCTGCCTCCCCTTCGTGAACGAGGCGAAGACATTCCTCTCATCGCCAATCATTTTCTGGAGAAGCGGTTGGAAGAAGCCCAGCGCCCCCCGATTGAATTTGGGAAAGAGGCCTTGGAGCTCCTGACGCGTTATCCCTGGCCTGGCAATGTGCGTGAGCTGGAAAACTTTATTGAACAGGCCTTTATCTGGTCTCAACATGCCACAGAAATCACCCCGGAGCATTTGCCGACTTCGATAAAGAGCACCTCGCGTTCACCATCACTCCGAGACGATACGCTTGCTGGCCGAATGTCGCTCGAGAAAGCCGTAATGGAATTTGAGCGAGAAATCATTCTCGATGCCTTAAAGCGAACCAATTACGTCCAGACCCATGCTGCGAATCTCCTGGGAATCAGTCGTCGAATGCTCAAGTACCGAATGGATACCCTCGGCATCGGGCGACCAGACAATTCAACTGCTCAGGATTCAGAATCTCCCACGCAAGACTGACACATGTCTCAGCAAGAATGCCACAGTTATACACGTGCTATCCTCATTGATATACGCATAATATTTCATATACTTACCTATCGTTAATATATAGCATTGCTTATTATACGACATGCTATATATTAATACTTTATGTAAATAATTGATAAGGAACGTATTTTGCTTCATCTTATGAGCAGATCTTCTAGTAGCGATCGCATGACGACCTCTTCCCAACCCTCCACAAAACCAGCAGTTCTCATCATTGACGATGAGGTAGGCCCACGCGACGCATTGAAAGTTGTTCTTGGCCCGTTTTGCACCATTCACTGCGCTGAAAATGCCAGGATGGCACTTGAGCTCCTCAAGACACAATCGATTGACCTGATCACCCTCGATCTAAAACTGCCGGATCGCCCAGGCCTGAATCTCCTCCAAGAGATCAAACTCAAGTATCCTGAGATTGAAGTTGTGATTGTCACGGGATACGGAAGCCTGAAATCCGCCATGGAAGGTATTCGTCACGCTGCGGCCGGTTACTTACTGAAACCGTTTAATACCCACGAACTGACCACGCTCATTCAGCAGACCTTCGAGAAGAAACGCCGATTAGATTTTCTTCGGAAGTACCTCCGCGACTCACCGGAACAAGGTACCCATGCGTGGCATACCCTCCAGGCCAAATACCGTTCCTTATGCCCAAACAGTGATCCTGCGGCGGCGATCCTCTCGCAAGACGATATGGGACTACTTCCGCTGCTCTCCGACATCCTTGAGGCAACTGACCGTCAGTTGCTGAATCATTCGAGTCGCGTGAGTTTCTATGCCACACTCATGGCTGCTCGACTCCATCTGTCTCTCGCTGACCAAAAGATACTGGCTCTGGGAGCCTTTCTCCATGACATCGGCAAAACGAGCTTGCCTCATTACCGATTCTCTGACGATCAAGTTCTGCCCTCGCGAGAACCTGTCTTGTGTCGAGAACATCTTGGCAAGGGCGCTCGAATGATTGAGTCCCTGGGGCTACCAGCTGAGGTAGGACAGATTATCGCCGCGCATCACGAACGATGGGATGGACAGGGATATCCACATGGACTTCAGGGCACCGAGATTCCGCTTCTGGCTCGCATTGTCGGTATGGCGCAGTTGTTTGACCATTTGACGGCAGATGCTCCAGGACGCTCTCCTCTCTCCGTTGAACAAGCTATTCAACAGATCGCAAATCCGTCGCCGATGCAGTTCGACCCGCAACTCCTGGAACTCTTCATCGACGTCGTCAAGGAATCGACGGCATCAATCTCAACTATGGTTGCCGTTCCGGCTGCCTAACCTATTCCTGCCCTCCAGCGATCAATTCCGCAGCCGTCGCCCTCGTCTTCTGGGTCACTCGCTCACCGCCAAGCATGCGCGCGATTTCGCTCTCTCGGTTGGCGCCGACCAAGGCACGCACCTTGGCCACCGTCCGTCCCTTGACCTCGGACTTTTCAACACAGAAATGGTGCTCGGCCTGAGAGGCAACCTGCGGGAGATGGGTGATACACAACACTTGGTGATATTGCCCCAAGGCCCGCAACCGTTTGCCGATCGAGGCTGCGACGGCTCCTCCGACCCCCGTATCAATCTCGTCAAAAATGAGCACCGGCACCTCATCCACATCCGCGAGGACAGACTTCAGTGCCAACATGACCCGAGAAAGCTCCCCTCCGGAGGCCACACGGGCCATGGGCTTGAGAGGTTCACCGCTATTCGTCGATAATAGAAACTCAACCCGATCAACCCCATCAGGGCCATACTCTTGGCCTGACTCAACCGACTCCACCTGAACAAGAAATCTCACGGGTCCCATCTTCAACGCTTCGAGCTCTTTTCCAACCAGTCTCGTCAACACCGTAGCAGCCTTGGTCCGCTTCTCAGAAAGCTGACGCGCCAATCCGGCAACGATTTTCTGGTGTTCATGGATCAGACGATCACACTGTTCAAGCTCACTGCCTGAGCGGCTGAGTCGCTCCAATTCCTCCTTCACGCGACTCTGGGTCGCAAGCACGGATTCGATCGTCCCTCCATATTTTTTCTTCATCCTCTGGATAACCGCCAAACGATCCTCGATCGTCGTCAACCGTGATGGATCGGCATCCAGCCCTTCGACATACCCACGAAGGCCATCCGCGACTTCCTTTAAAAGGACTTTGGATTCTGAGACAAGCCCAGCTGTCCCTTTCATCTCTGGATCGAGCTGAGCCAGTTCTCCCACCGCGCGCTCGACCACCGCCAGATTGGCCAAAATCCCCTGCCCATCCGCCTGCAGCTGTGCTTGGGCCTCCGATACTAGTTCCGCGAGACGACGTGACGACGCCAACCGTCGACGCTCAGCTTGGAGCTCTTCTTCCTCTCCCAAGCGACAGGCCGCTTGATCCAATTCTTGTTGCTGAAAGCTCAACACCTCGTATTGCTGCATCCGCTGGTCATTCTGAGCAGCCAATTCAGCTCGCGTCTGACGGGCCCTGGTCCACTCTTGATGACTTGATCGATAGTGGCTCCGTAGATCTTGCAGACGGCCAAATGCGTCCAATACCTCCAGTTGGGCTGAGCTGGAGAGTAACGACTGCTGATCATGTTGACCATGGATATCGATGAGGGTGCCGGCGAACTCTTCCAGCGTGTGCGCGGGGCTGAGAACCCCGTTCAAATACACCCGGTTTCGCCCCGATCGAGCGATCGTGCGTCGGATGATGAGTTCGGAATCGTTCTGACCAAGAACCCCTTGAGCTCGAAGCCGAGGAAGGATGGGGTGGGTTGGTGGTATCTCGAAGACCGCCTCAAGCTGCGCTTCGTCTTCCCCAAAACGGACCTGCTCACTCGAGACGCGACCGCCGACAAGAAGCGCAACCGCATCGATCAACAGAGACTTCCCTGTCCCTGTCTCTCCGGTCAATACAGTAAACCCCGAGTCAATTTCCAGACTCAGTCGCTCAATGACGGCAAAATTCGTAATGCGCAGCTCAGTGAGCATCGCTGCGACAAAACCTTCTAGGCAGTCCCAGCATGTTGAGCAAGAAGTGAATCGATCATTTCCTTGAATTGACGCTTCGGTCTGGCCCCCACCAGCTTTTCAACCGGCTGACCGTTCTTAAAGAACAGAATCGTGGGAATACTCATCACTTGGTATCGACCCGCCACTTCAGGATTCTCATCGGTATTCAACTTTCGAACCTTCAACTTCCCGGCATATTCTTTTGCCAGTTCATCGACAATCGGAGCGACCATCTGGCAGGGCCCGCACCATACGGCCCAAAAATCGACCATCACAAGCTCCGAAGCCTTCATCACTTCTGCATCCCATGTGGAATCTTCGACTTTCAAGGCATCACCAGCCACGTCTTTCCCCTCCTTAGAGCGTTAGAAGCAAATCCATATCACAACACGGTCATCGTACCCTACCACTGTTTTTAGAGTCAATTACGGATCACCGCCCGGCTTGAGCGCTAGGTTGAGGCCCCTTGGCCTCTGACACTGGCGGCGGCAATCCATAGGGTCCCCCCGGAGCAGGCCAGGGAAGGCCACGGTCTCCATACAGCAGCGGATTCAGCAACGTTCGCATGAGAACGGCTTCCGCATTACCTACGCCGCCGACTCCCGTGAAATTCAACATGAAGCCGTACTGCTCCCGATCGGGGAATTTGATGTAATGTAACCCCAATGACCAGCATTTGCATGGATTCTGATACAAGGCAACAACATCCAGCTCAGGACTTCTGCCATGCTTGACGTCATAATAAGCTTTGGCTCCGACGGTCCACCCCCAGGGAGTGCGGATTCCACCACCCATCGTCACGAATTGAATCTCTTGTGTCGGAGCGTACACTTCATTGAAAGAGATGGGATTCCAGATATCCCCTCGCCTCACCCGATTCCCGTCACGCGTATATCGCTGTCCAACTTCAAAATACCAATTGGTTCCCTCCTGAAAGCGTAGATCCGTGTTGAATTGGCTCACGGTTAGCTGATACGGATCAAAAAACGCATCCATAGTCAGGTACCGATTCATCGGGGGCCGCAATGCCCAGGCTTGAGCGGCTTGACCAAAGATTGGCGTATCCAGCTGTGACATCCCGCTCAGGGGAGGAAGATTATTCCCGATCACGGCACGCATCCAGATGTCAGAGAACTTCTTCCCTTGGATAGGCACGGTCGCCGGCAGAATGGGCTGGGTGAACGAGCCGAGAAACGGTGCCACACCCGGCGTAAACTCGCGCGCCAGCGTCTGCGCGGTTCCGACATGATAACTCTGAGCAACTGTGAGATCCAGCCAGTTGAAGGCCGTCTGTTTTCCTGATTCCAGCACACGACTGCGAAACAGATACGTCACAAGATTCTTCTTCGGCAGGTCATCGACTTGATCGATTTGTGCCAGTTCGGATTGTCTGGTGCTGGGCACATACTCATACGTCACCGTCGGTTCCATCGTGTGTAAAAGGCTGCTTCCATCAGCCAATACAAAGCGGCGTGTGAGCTTCGACGTCGCATCGACCCCCAGCCAAAACGTTTCCCGATGTTGACCGTCTTCCGACTGTGCCCCCCTCGTATAATAGACCTCCCTGAACTTCGCCTGCGGACGAATGGCCAGGACATGCCCAAGCTGAATCGGCTCCGTGGCAATGCCGGGAACAAGGTTGAATCGGTTGAGAGCAAACCCATCCTCTCGGTAAAAATTGACGTAGTTCCCTTCCATGCCGTACAGCAGAGGTGAACGAAACAGAGACACATAGGGTAAGTTGTATCCGGCTTCGGGAAGACGCTGGAAGGTGTCTTTCCCACCGGCCTGTAACGGCTGTAAGTACAACCCCAGGAGATAAAGGCTGCCGTAGGGAAGCCGTTGGGACAGGAGGAGGTTCGATTCAGTGCTCGGCAAGGCTCGGAGCACGCCCGAGTTGCTCAACTGTTGATAAAAGTTCGGGTCGGTGACCAAATTGGCATTGGCCCGTAGCAAAAGCGTATCCGTCAGATACTGCGTGTGGCTCCCCGTCACTGTTGCGCGAGCTTGTTGCGCATCGCCGCTGTTGGCCGCGACACCGTCGCCATCAGGGAGTTGCGTCTGCTGCAAATAACTCACATACCATTTCCCGCGCGATCGTCGATCCAACACGTAGCGATACTCAAAATCGGATCCGTATCCTAATCGATTGTAGTAGGACGGCGAGATCGTCAGATCTTGGCTGGGACTGATGGCCCAAAAGAAGTGCGCCTGCGCCCCAAACCCAAAACGACTGTTGTACTTAGGCGTAGGAATCAGAAACCCAGTTTGTCGTCTTGCCATCGGATAGGAGAAGGTCGGAAGAGGAATCGTGGGTACATCGAGGATGCAAAACCATCCTCCCTTCAGCGCCAAGGTATCGCCAAGCGTCATGTCCACATCCTTGAACCGAAACCGCCAGGCCGGCACTTCTCCTTCTTGGGCATCGCAATTGGTAAAGCTGCCTTCTTTCACACGATAGTGATATTCGGACAGTCGCTGCAGATAACGACCAGACACAAGCGTGTTACGAGGCGGGATGAAGAGCTGCGCATGCGTGGCAACACCGGCTTCGGTATTGACATTCAGCTCCAATCGCTCAGCTGTCACATCAGTCTGTACATCGGTTAAATGAACATGACCGACGGCGGTGAGAACCCCGGGCAGCGCTTGAATGGTCGCATGGTCTGCCGTCAGCGTGATTCCACCCTGACGAATGACCACGGCCCCGTTGGCTTCGTAGACTTCCTGTTCTGGTTGATAGTCGATCCGCTCGGCGGTGATATCCAACGGAGTGGAAGCCGAGGAGGATGCGCTACTTCCCCCCGCAGAATCGGCTGCGGAGACAGGAATCGGGGAAAGCAGAAGCGCGAGGAGAGTGAGCAGGCCCCCTTGGCGGATCCACGCAAGAGGATCCCCCATGTTAGCCGCGAATCGGGGATAGACCACAGCCACGCATTGCCGCTTTAATATCTCCCAGGAGCATGAGCGATCCCGCGATGCAGATCAGATCCTGCGACATCGCCCGACTTCTGGCAAGAGTCAATGCATCTGTCGGAAGAATCGCCTCCAGCACCGGTCCCGACCATTCCTGCAGCGCGGCACGAAGCTCGTGGACCGTGGCGGATCGTGTGAGGGCCGCTTGAGTCACGACGATCTCTGAGACGACCGGCAAGAGTGGCGTGATAAATCCACGATGATCCTTGTCCCGCATCATGCCCCAGACAAGAATGATTCGAGAGACCGGGTGCTGAATGGCATAGTCTGTCAGATACTGAGCAAGCACCTCTGCCGCCGCCGGGTTATGTGCCCCGTCAAGCACCACATGGGGCTCTTCATCGATCGTTTCCAAGCGCCCTTCCCAAGACACCGTCCGCAAGCCTTCAAGGACCGCCCCCTCGTCAACGGTAATCCCTCGTTGATCGGCTGCTTCCAGAAGCGCCAACGCGCAGGCGGCATTGTCCCATTGGTGGCGCCCGACCAAGCCACAGGTCACTCCCTCAATGACACGCGTCTGCCCTCGATAGAGCAGTCGCCCGGCACGATCCTCTTCAACGGAGAACTCTCGGCCGAGACGCCAGAACGGTGCGGAGCGATCCTTGGCAAGTTTGGACAAGACCTGTTCCGCATCGATCCCCATTCGGCCGATCACCACCGGCACGCAGGGCTTAATGATCCCGCCTTTCTCAAACGCAATGGCTTCTTCCGAATTTCCCAAATACTCTTGATGGTCCATGCCGATCGTGGTGATCGCGCAGGCTAAGGGCTGTTCGATCACATTGGTCGCATCAAACCGTCCCCCCAACCCGACCTCCAGAACCGCGACATCCACCGCTGATTGTGCAAAATGCAGGAAGGCCAAAGCCGTCGTCATTTCAAAAAAAGTCGGATGCAGGTCATCCGTCAGCACCGATCGCAATTGCGCCAGTAACGCCTCGACTCTCTCCTCCGTAATCATCTGACCATTGACACGAATCCGCTCCCGAAAGTCGACCAGGTGGGGGGACGTATACAGCCCGACACGACGACCGGCACAGTGAAGAACCGCCGCCGCCATCGAAGCCGTGGACCCTTTCCCATTCGTGCCACCGACATGAAAAACCTGAAGCGACGCCTGCGGATTGCCCATTCGATCCAATAACAGGCGCATCGTCTCCAGACCCAGCTTGATGCCGTGCTTCTGAAGACCATAGAGATAGTCAATGACTGAGGAATAGCTCATCAACAAGCCGGAGGGACACAGAAACTTAAAAATGATTGACGAGGGTACCGACCGTCTCCTTCAGACGCCGCCGCTCCACGATCATGTCGATCATGCCGTGTTCAAGCAGAAATTCGGCACGCTGAAACTGATCCGGTAATTGTTGTTTGATTGTTTGCTCGATCACACGAGGACCTGCAAACCCGATCAGCGCTTTGGGTTCCGCAATGATCACATCACCCAACATCGCCACACTGGCGGTCACGCCGCCGAATGTCGGGTCGGAGAGAATGGAGATGAACGGCAGCTTGGCTTCACCCAGCTTCGCCACGGCCGTCGACGTTTTGGCCATCTGCATCAACGAGAGAATCCCCTCTTGCATCCGAGCGCCACCGGAGGCCGTCACCAAGATCACGGGCAGTTTCAACTCCAGCGCGCGATCGACCGCGCGGCAGAGTTTTTCCCCGACGACCGATCCCATACTGCCGCCCATGAAACTGAAGTCGAACACACACAACACCACACGGCTTCCATTCAGCAACCCTTCTCCGATCACCAGGGCATCTTTGCGTCCTGTCTTTTCCTGGTGAGCCTTCACGCGCTCACGATAGGGCTTGGTATCCTGGAACGCCAGGGGATCCTGTGCTTCCAGTTCCGCGTCCCATTCTTTGAACGTCCCAAGATCGATGAGTAACCCGATCCGCTCCGTGACGGAAATCGGAAAATGATACTCGCACTTCGGACAGACCTTGTTGTTACGGTCGACTTCCTTCCGATAGACGATCTCACGGCAATGGTTGCACTTGAGCCACATGCCTTCACTGCCTTTGGAGCGTGGAGGAGGAACGGAGTCGCTGGGTTTATCCTTTTTGAACCAGGCCATTACACCCTCTCATTTCCAGACCGCCGCAGGGAGAATCCACAGCGAGAGCCGTGAGACACCACACCAAAGAAAACCCCGATTCCTCGTAGAGCGATCCAGCCCGTCTCAAGAGCCATAATGAGGAAACACAACTCACGAGATCATCTGTTGAACGATGGACTGCCATCAGCCCACTGAGGATGGGGCCATTGTAGCAAATCCGTTGGATAGAGTCTCATCCACCCCGAGCATGCATTTCCAAGTGTGGATCTTCGCGGAGCTGGTCAATATCGATCAACCCGCTGGATCGCAGCCCGAGCCGCTCCAGCGCTTTCCGCTCCTCAGCCCCGCGATCACGACGAGCAGCCCACACCGATCGAACGAGCTCTCGCATCTCTGCGGGACTGGCACCCTGCCGCAGTGGTTTCCGGAGATCCACACCCGACGCGGCGTACAAGCACACATACCAAATCCCGTCGGCCGTCACGCGACTCCGGTCGCAATGGGCGCAGAAGGGCTGAGTCGTCGAGGGAATAATCCCAAAGATCCTCCCATCCGGCAAGCGAAATCGTTGCGCTGGAGCTGTACCACGCTCGGGAATAGGGATGATCTGGCCGTATCGCCGACCTAACAGATCGAGGATACGATCCTGCGACAAGACCTTCTCCGGATTCCATTCATTCGCACCACCGACATCCATATACTCAATAAACCGTACCTCGGCTTGGTAGTGCTTGGCAAACTCAATCAACGGAATCAGCTCATCATCATTGAATCCGCGAATCGCCACTGTGTCGATCTTCAGATTCGGGAATCCCACCTTCCCGACCGATTCAATTCCCTCGACAACACGTGAAAATTCATCGCGTCTGGTCAATTGACGAAATCGCTCTGGGCGGAGGGTGTCGAGACTGACGGTCACCCGGTCAATCCCCGCTTCATAGAGCTCTTGAGCCTGCTCGGCTAAGAGAATGCCATTGGTCGTCAAGGCGACTTCGGTGATTCTCCGATTTTGTCGGAGCAACCGAACCAGGCGCGCAAGGTCCTTGCGCAACAGAGGCTCCCCACCTGTCAGCCTGACCTTGTCGACGCCCAAATCGGTGAAATAGCCGGCCAGCGTCGCCATCTCTTCAAAGCTTAGGATGTCCTCTCGAGGCAGCCAGACATACTCAGGCTCCGGCATACAGTAGCTGCAGCGAAGATTACAGCGATCCGTCACGGACAACCGCAGGCTACCAAGTGGACGGCCAAATGTATCGACGACAGCTGGAAGATCGGCACTGCTAGATCCTGAATTCACTGGCGTCCTCTTCCCCCCCTAAAACCCTTTACCTTTTACCCCTCACCCCTAACATCTTACCCATCCCTACGGATGCTCCTCGACCCAGACTTCCCCGTCCGGCGTATGTTCCAGTTTCCAGATCGGCGTGATCTGCTTAAGTTCATCAATGGCCCACCGACAGGCTGTGAACGCATCAGCTCGGTGCTCCGCTCCGGCAATGATGAGCACAATATTCTCACCGATTGTGATTGCTCCATACCGATGAATAATCAGCAACTCGAGAATGTCGAATTCTTTCAGGGCCCGCTCACGAATCTCCCGCAGCTTCTTCTGCGCCATGCCTTCGTAATGCTCAAAGGTAATCCCGTCCACATCGCGCCCGCGGGATCGATCGCGAGCAATACCCAAGAACGTGGCAATGCCGCCAATTCGTTTTGATCGGCTCCGCACCCGATCAAGTTCCTGATCAATGGAAAAATTCTCTCGCTGCACACGGACGAATTGGCCGTCATCCAGCCCATCATTCACTGAACTCCCCCCGGCAAAGGGAGGCAGCAACGCAATCTCATCGCCCTCTTGGATAACCGTCTCGCCATGGGCGATCTCCTGATTCACCGACACGAGGACCTTCTTCTTGTTGATCAACTCTCCAATTTGAGGATGGGTGACAGTGAGGTGATCAATCAGGTCTTTCACCTGCTTCCCATTCTCAACTGCTAAAGAAAGGGCTCCTTGATTGCCTGCCAACGACTTCGTCAGTCCAAAGAGTTTAACGGTGATCACTGATACCCTATCCTCTCCATCAGCCTGAGCCTCAATCGTTCTTGGTATACGTCCCTGACTTCCCGCCTGATTTCGACAGGAGACAGACCTCGCTAAAGCTCATTCCTCGATCGACCGCCTTGCACATGTCATAAATGGTCAACGCCGCAACCGTCGCCGCCGTCATAGCTTCCATTTCAACTCCCGTCGGACCTGTCGTCTTGGCAGTGGCGGTAATGGTGATGGAACAGCGACCGGTTGGATCTGGCTGAGGGTCTTCCTTGAAGGCAATATCGACGCTGCTCAGTAGAATCGGATGACACATGGGAATGAGATCTGGCGTCTTCTTCGCCCCCATCACGCCGGCAACCTGAGCGACGGCCAAGACATCGCCTTTGGCAATCTTGCCTCGTTGAATCTTTTC
>JAOUGT010000284.1 GCA_029865485.1 Nitrospira sp. | reverse complement strand
GGCGCCTTCCAGAAGTCGATGGTCTTTTCAGCACCCGTTCGGTTACAGACGATCAACGGAAGCCCCGTTTCATGGCTCCGCTCTTCCCATTCCCCATTCGGACCGTGAATGCCTGGCCCCCATGAGGCCGGCGAAAGCAACATCTGTGCGCCTTCAAATCTCAGCGCTCTAGCGATATTCGGCGTATAGACATCGCTGCAGATGAGAACACCGACCTTGATCCCGTCGCACTCAATTGGAGCGACCTGATCACCTGGGCTCGACCACGACAGCGAATCACTGACCACATTGATCTTACGGTGCGTGCCGATGATGTTTCCGGAAGAATCGATAACGAACACCGAATTGTAGAACCGCCGCCCCACCCGCTCCGGACACCCAAGAAAGACCGTTCGCTTCAACGTCCTGACCAGCTTGCAGACCTGTTGCATCCAAGGGTCTGGTTGCGGCTGTATCCAATCGGAGCCGATGACGTGCGCAAACTGTAGTCCACAGACCGCAAGTTCCGGCGTCACGATCCATTCGGCGCCGATTGCAGCAGCATGCTTGATAGCCTCGACAATCATGTACCGATTCCGCTCGATTGCACCGGGAACCGTCTCAAGATGAAGTAGAGCGATCGTGCCTTGCGTCATGTCAATTGGTCCCTATCGTCGTTTGACCAGGCAAGGTCACTCGCGGCACACCGGAGACCGGATGCTGATCAACAAGCACTCGGCATCGATAGATCTGCTCTAACACCACCGGCTCGATCACTTCTTCAGGGGATCCAAGCCGGACCACTTGTCCCTCGGCGAGCAACACAATCCGATCACAATATTGACTGACAAGGTTAAGGTCATGCGAGACCAGAATCACCGTTAAACCATGTCGGTCATTCAATCGCCGCAACACCGATCCAATCTCCACCTGATGTTGGAGATCAAGAAACGCCGTCGGTTCGTCGAGCAGCAGGACCTTGGGCATCTGCGCCAAGGCACGCGCGATCATTGTGCGCTGCCGTTCACCGCCGGAAAGATCCGTCACTGCCCGGTGAGCCAAGTGGACGACATCCATCGTCCTCATGGCTTCTTCCGCAATAGCCAAATCCTCAGCGCGTTCCCATCCAAATCCACTTCCCCATCTGCTTCTTGGCCGATGGGGGAATCGCCCCATCAAGACCGTTTCCGCCACGCGAAAAGGAAAGAGCTGCTGGGTATCCTGTTGTACCAGTCCTACAACACGAGCAATCTCCTCCTGCGCCATTCCGGCAAGGTCTCGTTCGAACAGGTCGATGCCACCCTGCTGCGGGCTGGTCAGCCGCGCCAGCATCTTCAGCAAGGACGTCTTTCCTGACCCGTTGGGCCCCACGATCCCCAACACTTCCCCCTCGGCAACCTGAAAGGACAGGCCATCAAGGGCCCACTTGGTATTCGTTGAATCATTCGACTGATAGCGAAACCGAAGCGAGTGCGCACGATAGGCACAGCGCGGTTTGGACAAGTTGGCTGTGCAACTCCCCTCGCCCTCACCAACGTGGTTCTCATTCACCCTGCTCACGCTAGGCGATCCTTTCGCCAGAGCAGGAGGTACACAAAGAATGGCCCGCCGGCCAAAGCAGTGATGATGCCGACCGGAATTTCCGTCGGTGCGATCACCGTCCGCGCCATCGTATCGGCCGCCATGAGAAAGGTGCCCCCGACTAACGCTGAGGCAGGAAGGAGCAGTCGATGATCGGCGCCAATAGCCAGACGGACAGCATGCGGGATGACCATCCCAATAAACCCGATCATTCCACTCACGGACACCACCGCACCAGTGATCAACGCCGTCAAGACAAAGATCGACCGCTTTGCCTGTTCGGTATCGACTCCGAGCGAGCGAGCCGCATCTTCCCCTAATGCCAGGATATTCAAGACCGGCATCTGTCTGAACAATAGCAATAGACTGATCGAAAGATAGACCAGCACCCCAACCAATCCACTGTACGTCGGGGACGTGAGCGTCCCCATCAACCAGGCCATCATTCCATACGAACGATTGGGGTCGAGAATCGACGTGATGAACATGATTAGCGCGGAAAAGATGGCGTTGAGGATCACCCCGGTCAAAAGCAGGCTGTGAATCGGCAACCGGTCATAGCTGTTGGCCATCCGATAGACGATGACGAGCGCCAGAATTCCCCCGGCAAATCCACAGGCCGGCAAGGCAACCTCTGCCAGAAAGGTGGTTCCCACTCCACACCACACACCCACCGCCGCTCCCAGAGCCGCACCACTGGAGACGCCAAGCACATAGGGGTCCGCCAAGGGATTTCGCAACAAAGCCTGCAACACCACACCCACCGAAGCCAAGGAGCACCCCACTAGAAACCCGAGTACCACTCGAGGCAGTCGAATCTGGAACAGAATCGTTCGCGTAATATCGGCAAGACTGCTCTCTTCGTGATTCTGACCGACTGCCATGGTGCCTGCCAAGACACGGACAATGTCACCATAGGCAATTGATTCAGCTCCGAAGTGAAGACACATGAGACTCACCACAAGAGCCGTGAGACTCAACAAGCCAAGTATCGTGGTCAACCGTGAACGTGTAAGAATAGCCCCTTGCACGGCACCGCCTTGTGAAGAGGCTACACCACCTTGCCCGTCCGACAACTGGCCGGAACCAGGACTCGTCGAGAGGGTGACGGGCATGTTTTTCACACAATCCTCATGGCTGAAGCGGCTTTGCGGTGGAGTCAAACAGTTCAGGATGGATGGCTCGGGCGAGTTGTTCCAGACCTTCAATAATGCGAGGCCCCGGACGATTCAAGAGACTCGATGAGACTTCATGGAAGCGCTGATGCTTCACGGCCGAGAGTGACTCCCATCGCCGCCACTGCTGTTGCTCACTCCGCGGCACCGTTTCCACTTCGCCGCTTGGGAAAATCAGCACCTCCGGGTCTTCCTTCAGCACCGTCTCCATGCTCAGTCGTGGATAGGCGATACCAGCCCCGGCGGCGACGTTGATTCCTCCGGCGAGGCCGATCATCTGGTGGATAAAACTGCCCGGCCCGACGCTGATCAACGGCTGGCTATTCAAAACATACAGGACTCGCTTCGCAGAGACGGTTTCCACCTTGAGCTTGAGCTCGGCCATACGCTGGCGCAGGCGCTGAGTCACCTCATTGGCCACTGCGGTCTTCTCAAAGATATTTCCCAATGTGTGCAATTGGAGAGGGATATCTTCCACAGTCTGTGCATCGAGCACGAACACAGGGATCTTCAGCTGCTCGAGTTTCGCCTGGAGGTCAGGACGGAGAAAGTCTTTGGGTGCCAATACCATGTCCGACCGCAAGGCGATGATC
>JAOUGT010000283.1 GCA_029865485.1 Nitrospira sp. | reverse complement strand
TCGGCTTCAGCATGGGCCTGTTGCAGCCAGGGATGATCGTAACGTCGGTTCCAGGAGACGAACTGGATGCGATCCCAGGCCACCTCCGTCAAGATCTTCGCGTACTCGGCCGTGCCTGGAGCCGTCTTACGCAGCAACGCCTCGTGGATCCCAAGGGCATCGGTTGGATCATTGTTCCATCGGGTCAACACACCGAGGCGTCGGCGCTGTTCAGATGTCGCCTGATGGAGTTGTCCCAAGGCGTCGTACGAGGCGAGAGATTGATAGAGTGCGTCTGCCGCCGGTTCATAGCCTTCTGCCACCGCAGTTAATTCTTGTCGCCAGGTTTGGGCTTGGATGGTCCAGTACAGTTCCGCGATTCGCTGCAGAGCCGCTCCGTCATTGGCTATCAAGCCACCTTTGGCGATCCCTTGCTTGAGGAATGCCTGGTAGGCATCCTCACCACGCAGGGTATGGGCGCCCGTATGGTTCGGATCAATCAGCAGGAGTCGAGTCAACAACTCCGTCCGTTCAGTCTGCGAAAGATAAGGAGCGCGGCCTAAGGCGGTCTGGACAATCGGTTCAGCCTCAACCCGGTCCCACCATTGCGTCGATCCTGGGACGAGTTCTCCCTTCACCACAGGCCGGCTTGGATCGGCCTGCTCAAACTTTCGTCCGTTATCTGGACGCAGACCATAGTGGGTGGTCGCAATCAGTGGAGCGTGGGGCAACACCTCATTCATCACGGCTCGATCTGCGCCGAAGCCGAACTTGCGCAAGCCGGTCACCACGATAAAGCGAGCCAGTACCTCGCGTATGGGCCTGAAGTGGCGCTGAGATCCATTCACCCACCAAATTTCTTTAGGGCTGAGGGCCAGTGGGGCAGTCAATGGGTCCGGATAGACGATCTTGATATCAACGGCCTGACCGGATAGGGAGACCAGCGAACCAGCCTTGATATTCGATAGGGCAAATGATTGCACAGGGCTGGTTCTCACCACTGTGGTCTGAGGATTCGGCGCGTGGCCCTTCAGAATGATCGGTGGAGACACGAAGACTGCCGGGGGATAGTCTTTCCAATTTTCCGTGGCTCGGTGGCGGTCAGCTAAGAGTCCGAGCCCGACTCCGCGTCCGGTCGCGTTGAAGACGCCGGATTCAGCCTGTTGTGTGACCATCATGGTATGGCCCTGCAATGTGTCATCCCAACATTGCCGAGCCAGATCTGGTGTCAGTTGTGGCACGAGGCCTGGGGCCACGGCCCGAGCTCGACTCAGGCAGCCTAAGTCGGCAGAGGCCCATGGCTCGATCTGGGAGTGGGACAATGCCTCGACATAGCGCAGGACAAATCGGCTGGCATCCTCGCCTGGCTTCATGTGGGAGGGGGCGGCGTTGCTCCATGATGAACAGATCAGCTGGAATGCGCTTATCAGGAGCATGGACAATCCAATGGGGCGTAATAGCATGGTTCGTACTCCGAGAGTAAGAAAACCAGGAACGATCATCAGCTTGGTGATTCCTGCTGATGTCCTCGTGGCGTCATCACTTTATGCAATCGTCAGTCCCAAGATCTACAGAAGAAGACGGGGGAACTGTTGTTCGAATGTCAGCAGAATAAACAGGAAGAGCTGGCTGGGTGTTGTCAGGGTTGCGCCTTGGAAATGCGCGGTAGATTGTGTATCAGCGCACAGGCGTGCGGATGAATGTGCGTCCGCGCTCGTTTATTGATTCGGCTTGCGTCGCCGATCCAGCATCCAGCGGGTGATACCAAGATGCTTGGCGGCTAGAGATTTATTTCCATCGGATCGCTGTAACACTTCGCTGATGATGCGGTCTTCAAGGTCCGTTAAGGATTCACCAAGGCGGAATGAAACATGGATCTGAACGGGATCCGCCGTATCGGTGAATGTCGATCCAGGAGGAGCAGCAACACTGACTGGTTGCTGGGGAGGCTCTCGTACATCAGAGGGGAAATGTATTGCTTCGAGCGTCTCACCGGGACAGAAGAGGACCGCTCGTTCTATCAGATTACTCAACTCCCGTACGTTGCCCGGGAAATGGTACCGCTGTAACAGGGTCTCTGCGCTCGCCCCCAAGATCCGAACTGGTTTCCGAAGTGAGAGTGCCGAGCGGGCTAAAAACTGCGTGGCTAAAAGGATGATGTCATCTGGTCGTTCACGCAGCGGGGGAATCGTCAGGGTGACGACGTTCAGCCGGAAATAGAGATCTTCGCGAAACTCGCCTTTGGCGACCGCTTCCTTCAGATTGCGGTTCGTGGCCGCCATGAACCGCACATCCACCGGAATTGTAGCGGATCCTCCGACACGGCGGAGCGTCCGTTCCTCGATGACCCGCAAAAGCTTCGCCTGTAGCGGGAGGGGAAGGTCGCCGATCTCGTCGAACATGAGGGTGCCTCCCTCCGCCAGTTCGATCAATCCGGTCTTGCGTCCCACGGCCCCAGTAAATGAACCTTTCTCATGGCCGAAGAGCTCACTTTCAAACAGTTCTCGTGGAATCGATGGACAGTCGACTTCGATACAGGGTTTGTGAGCCCTGGCGCCGTTATAGTGGATCACGCGACCGATGTATTGCTTTCCTGTTCCCGTTTCCCCTTGGAGCAGCACGGTGACCCGGTCATTCTTGGCAACCTCCCGAACCTGGGTCATAAAGGTTTGAGTGGCTGGGCTCTTGGCAATGACCCGGTCGAGCGCGTATCGGTCGGCATCGTGCCCGCTCTGCACATGAACCTGGCGTTGCAACGTGAGCAATTGCGTCGCTCTGGTCAAGGCGTGCAGCAGATCTTCCATATCGATGGACTTGGCGACGAAGTCAAAGGCGCCCAGCTTCGTCGCTTCGACGGCATCTTTTACTGTGCCTCTCGCGGTGACCAAGATGACGAGGAGGTTGGGGGAGGTTTGTTTGACCCGTGCGAGGACGTCCAAACCTGTGAGGTTCGGCATGACCAGATCAAGCACGAGAATATCCGGTTCAGAGGTGCGCAGGAGCTCGAGCGCCTGCTCGCCGGAGCTCGCAGTCTGGACCAGATAGCCGTGATCGCTGAGGCGTAGCGCGAAGGCCTCGCGAACTGACGCTTCATCTTCAACGAGAAGCAGTTGCCAGGTCATATTACCGCTCAGGTTTCAAGGGAAGCCACACTTCTACCACTGCTCCGCTGCCGGGCGGACTGGTAATCACGAGTTGCCCGCCATGCCGCTCGATAATGTCATGACTGATGGTGAGCCCAAGCCCAACGCCTTTGGCCTTTCCACTGGTGAAGAACGGCTCGAAAATCCGTTTGAGATCGTCCGGGGGAATCCCCTTTCCTGTATCAGAGAAAGCAAGAAGTACACCAGC
>JAOUGT010000282.1 GCA_029865485.1 Nitrospira sp. | reverse complement strand
CATCTGGCCCGGGTGGACGGAGGCTGAGATCTCCATCCTTCAACCGGTCGCGGAGGGCGGGCGCAGCGACTCCCCCTTCTCCATCGAAAATGGTGCTTGACCGATTGGCTGAGGACGCGTAGAGGTGCCGATAACCAGGAGGAATACGATGCCATTCAAGAAGAAGACTTCGAAACCGATGAGACGCCGCCGACCACGCGGGCGCGTGACGAAGGCTGCGGCGAAAAACACGACGGAATCCGGACTCAACCTACGGGTAGACGAGTTGACGGAGCGGATCGATATTGTGCTGCCGGAGGTGACGGCGCGGGTTGCGGCGTTGGAGCATCTGTTGCTGGAGCTGAAACTGTGCAGGCACGACGACCTGCGTCGCGCGCGGCAGTTCGTGCGCGAACAGGAGGCGTAAGGGACCACGAGCGATCTTGGCCCTGAAGAGCTGATAGTCGATGACGGCACATCGGCCAGAAGTATGAGGCAAGGGGCGGTGGGGCAGCAGCTGAGGAGAGCCGACTCCATGTGTACGCGGGAGCCGTGCGTGAACACGAACCCGGTCTAAGACACACTCACGACCACGGTTTTGTTCCTTCGAGGACAGACGTGCTAAGCTGATGCCGCGTGCCGTCATCGCGTTCTGTTGTGTAGTGGGGACACAGATGGCACATTCCGCGCGTGAATGAAAGGATGGACGTCGATGAACTTACAACCATTGCACGATTGGGTCTTGATCCGGACCAGCGAACCGAGCGAGAAGAGCGCCGGCGGCATTATCATCCCGGACAGCGCACAAGAGAAACCGGAGGAAGGAGAGGTCCTCGCCGTGGGGGCTGGTCGCTTTGTCGAGGACAAGGATTCGAAAGACAAGGTCAAGAAGAAGACCTTTGTGAAGACCACCCTCAAGCCGGGGGAGCGTATCCTGTATGATAAACACGCCGCCAGAGAAGTGGAGGGCGACGATGACGCGTTGGTGCTCGTTCGTGAAGAGGATGTCTTGGGCTATCTTCCGTAATTGGCATGCTTCACGGAAAGACGAGGGTCCACACATCAGGGCCTGACTTCACCCCTGAACATCTGATGATGACCCTGATTTCTGCCTCGTCGTGTGAGCACCGCAGGCGAGGTCAGAACGTGGCCGAACACCATAGCCTGGCAGGAAGACCACCCTATCAAGGACCGGCCGGTCAACGGCACAACGGTCCAGGAGCACGATCATGAAGATGCTGCACATTGTCTGTGGGGAGAAACTTGAAGAGGAGATCCTTGCCCTGTTTCAGAACTTGGGGATCAAGGGTTATACGATGATCAAGGGTGTGGGAGGCAGTGGGCAGACCGGGACGGTCTCCGGAACCGGTGGCTCGATCGATCGCAATACGTTGTTCATGGTCGCGCTCGAAGATGATCATATTCACATGACACAGGTGCTGAACGCCGTGAAAGGAATCCATACCAAATATGTGCACGGGTACCGTGGCCTTGAAATCCCGCTCAAAGTCTTTCTGCAACCCTGCGAGGTCATCCTGTAACGATGCCAGGCTCGAATTCTGGGCTGACAGGGGTATGGCAAAGTGGAATGGAAGCCCGTCGCCAGACCATCCTCATAGCGTGCCTCCGAAGCCCTGAACACTCAATACATAATAGCGATGGCTCGATAGGGCGAAGGTTTCCCCGTTTACCAATAAGGGTTTGAAGGCCAAACAATGACGCCCAACCACTTTCTCTCACCGCGCAGGATAGACCAATAAGTCGATAGTCAGGCCTCACTCCAGTTCTCTTGTGCATCATGGATAGCCGCAATCTCACGTTTCGCTCCTTGTCTCAGTTCATCCATCATCACCTGCTGTGGTTTTTGATCGGTGCCTACACCCTCTCCGCCATCTGGCCAACAGCCGGCCTCTGGATACGAAATGTCAGTTTCGGCGATCTCCGAATCGTCAATGAGACCCTGCATATCTCTCTCCTCCTGCTCTTGCTGGCCACCTTGATGTTCAATGCAGGGTTGGGGGTCAAGACTGCGCACCTCAGATCATTGGCCAAGAAGACAGGGGTCTTGTTTGCGGGGCTCACCGCCAATCTCATCATCCCCATGGCCTATATCTTTCTGGTCACCCTAATCATGCGGCTGTGGTACGAGCCGGAGGAAGCCCAACACATCCTCGTCGGGCTGGCGTTAGTGGCTGCCATGCCGATAGCCGGGGCCTCAACCGCCTGGGCCCAGAATTCCAATGGCAATCTGGCGCTGAGCTTGGGACTCGTCCTCGCTTCGACCCTGCTCAGTCCCGCCCTGACACCGGTCGCGCTGTATACATTCGGGGAGATGGCCACGGAGGAATATGAGCAGGTCATCCACAATCTTGCTGCGTATGGGTCAGGAGCGTTCCTGGGCCTCTGGATCGTGTTGCCTTCTCTGCTGGGCCTTGCGGTGCGCTTCGTGGCGCCCGAAGCGCAACTGACGGCCATCATGCCGTTCATCAAACTGATTAATGCTGTTGTCTTACTGCTGCTCAACTACTCGAATGGATCAGTGTCGCTTCCACAAGCGGTCGCAGACCGAGATTATGACTTTCTGGCGGTGACACTCGCCATCACCGCGGGCCTTTGTGTCACGGCCTTTTCCTCCGGCTATGGGTTGAGTCGACTCTTCAAGGTGGATGGTGCTGAGCGGGTTTCACTGATGTATGGATTGGGGATGAATAACAATGGAACCGGACTGGTGTTAGCGTCGCTCGTCCTCGCATCGTATCCACAGGTCATGGTGCCAATCATCTTCTACAACATCATTCAGCATCTGGTCGCTGGGGGGGTACATACGGTCATGGGGCGAAAGTTTGAGGAGCAGAAGACAACGGGTAGCTAAAGCGAGCTTGGGAGCAAGTTGAGCATGGGGTGCTGCCGGTTACGAAAAGGTCCACGATGACAGATTGAAGGGATCCGACCTCTGTGATCTCAGAAATTCCTCGTCACGGGCTTTCATGAGGATGAAGGGTATGCGGAGTATTTGATCGCGTGTTCTGATGCGTTGACACAAACGGAAGCGGCGCCGATTCTCTGTGCCGGGATCACGATGTTCAATGGCTTGCGTCACAGCGGAGCTAAGACTGGTGAAAGGAGCTGGCGAGTCTCGGCGGAGCCGTCGTGATTCAGGCAATGGCCCCGAGTGGCAAAGTCATGTCGGACTTGATCGACGGCTTGGGGGTTGGGTCCCAAGTATCGACCCTATCGTCGTCAACTACTAGCATTGGTTTTGCTCACTGTTTCAGTGATCAGGAATTGCAGGGATCAGGCGGGAACCCCAAACAAAGCTCCAACCCCAGCGGTCACTGCCATTGCCAAGGCACCCCAAACGGTAACCCGCGTGG
>JAOUGT010000281.1 GCA_029865485.1 Nitrospira sp. | reverse complement strand
CCCCGCTGTTCCAGGTCATCGGGCTCGTCCTGTTGCATGGCGTGGGGTTCTACATCTTTTTTGTCTACCTGCCCACCTATGTGACGAACGTGAGCAATCTCCCGATGCAGACGGCTCTCACCATCAATACGATCTGTATGGCGGTGATGGCGATGCTGATTCCGATGATGGGGAAGTTCGCCGATCGCGTCGGACCTCGATGGGTCCTCGCTTCCGGTGCAGTTGGCCTTGCGCTCTGCACGGTCCCGTTCTTCACCTGGTTCGGCAGCGGAAACGCGGTGTCTGTGGCCATTGCACAATTGCTCGTGACCGTCTTCGTCGCCGCCTACATGGGCCCCTTCTTTGCCATCGTGGCGATCGTGTTTCCGGTTGCGCACCGTTATACAGGGCTGTCAATTTCCTACAATATGGCATCGGCGCTATTTGGCGGAACAGCCCCATTGGTCGCCACCATGGTCTTTGAAAAGAGTGGAAGCCCCTTGGCACCAGGCTGGTACGTCACGGTGTGTGCTGTCATCTCCTTGCTGGTTCTCATGACGATTCGTGAAGAAGCGCAAGAGCCTGCTCCGGTCCATCTACCCCCCCGTTGACAGTAGCGGTCCTCCATGCTGTAGTGCGACTGATAGCTCTCCATCGCCCATGACTGATCAACAGACTCCAACTTCTGCTATTCCTGAACCTCCAGTCTCTCGCTGGTGGGGATGCGCTCCTGAGCTTCGACGGGACACCCTCGGATTTCTGCTGCGTTGCCAATCCTATGGCGACGTGGTCAAGCTCCCCATGGGACGCGTCCTTGAACTGCTCCTGCGGCAGCCTGATGCCTTCTATCTATTGAATCATCCTGCGGACGTCAAACATGTCCTGGTCACAAATCAGGACAATTATCAGAAGGCACCTGTTCCGCCAGTTGAATCACGCATCTTTGGGCAGGGCGTACTCCATACGGAAGGCGACCGCCACCACTGCCAACGGCGGCTGTTTCTGCCGTTTTTTCATGGAAACCATGTGACGGCTTACAGCAGCCTCATCACCGACAGCGCTCAGGCCCACATGGCTCGGTGGCACGATGGCATGACGATCGACATTGGACAGGAAATGGCCCACCTTACCCTCTCCATCATTTGGCGTCTGCTCTTTGGACAAGAGTTACGGGCGGATGCCGGCCTGATCCGCGAATCCATTTCAGCAGGCCAGCGACTCATCAAGATTCAGTATGATTCTCTCCTCGCAAGCCTAATTCCTCTCTGGATTCCCATTCCCCGTCATCGCCGATTCACCCGAGGCTTTCAGATCATCGAGGACACGATCCTGCGTTGTATCACCGAACGCCGACGCAGCTCTGAACCACAGGACGACGTCTTGTCCCTTCTCCTGACCGCGACGGATCATCAGGGTCACCCATTAAGCGATCGAGAGATTCGTGACGAGCTCATGACCTTCTTACTGGCCGGTCATGAAACCACAGCCAATGCCCTGACATGGACGTGGCTGCTTCTGGTACAGGATCAATCGGTTTGGGAACGGCTGAGCAGCGAGTTGAAGGAGGTGCTCGGCGATCACCTTCCGACCGCTGTCGACCTGCCTCGCCTTCGCTACCTCAAGATGATCTGGGACGAATCGCTTCGCCTCTATCCTCCGGCATGGAGCCTCCATACTCGTGTTGCCCGTGTGGAGGATCGACTTCCATCCGGAGCGATCCTTCCGTCTGGTTCATGGGCCTTCGTCAGCCCCTGGAATCTGCACCGCAATCCACGCTGGTTTCCCAATCCTGAACGATTTGATCCAATGCGGTTTTCTGACGAAGCGGTCCGAGCCCGTCCGGTCTATGCCTACATTCCCTTCGGCGCCGGTGGACGCCGCTGCCTCGGCGAGTCGTTTGCAGAACTCGAAGGCCTCTTGATCCTGGCAACTATTGCGTCGAACGTCCGGCTTCGTCTCGACGACGGACAGACGATTCATCCAGAGCCTGGTATGACGCTACATCCTAAAGCTCCGATCCAGATGACGGTCCAGCGAGTCGGTTTTCCCACCACACATCCTGTGGTCGCATAAGGCGACTTCTTCCAATTGCTACCCTTCCGTCTATTGATATGGTACAACTCGCATCTCGTTGTGGACGATGCTCCAAATAACCAGCCATTGACGATGGATCACCGAATATCCTCTCTACCTGGCATCTTCCTGACGCTCTATGGTCTTCTCTTTCTCTCGGGATGCCTCTCGCCGGTCACCTTGACTCGGGCGGTGATCGCCTACGACGATGCCATCACCGAATCGCAATCCAAACAGCTGCTGGTCAATATCGCCAGAGCGGAGCACCATCAACCGATTCACTTTACCGGGGTCTCCAACGTCGCAGCGACATTCGATTTTCGTTTTACGGCCGGTGCCACGCCGGCTCTCACCGGCGACGCCAGCCGCACCATTCTTCCGGTGATTGGCGGGAGTGTCGCCGAAAATCCCACCATCAGCATCGCCCCAATCGAAGGAGAAGAGTTTACCCAACGCTTGCTCACACCCTTCCATGAATCCAAACTGACCTTACTGCTGCGGCAAGGAATCGATATCGATCTGCTCCTTCGGCTCATGGCCAAAGAGCTCCGAATGAGCCAGATCCATGGGACCATTGCCTATCGGAATAATCCAACTGATAAATTGGGCTATGAGATGTTCAGAAAGGTCGTGCTTCATCTCTCGGCGATTCAAGACCACAACAGCCTCTATGTCGAGCCGTTGAATGTCGAACGGAGCTGGACCATTCCTGCGGAATCAGTCACGGCGGAGGGGTTCAAGATGCTTGAGCAGGAATACGAGGTGTCCTATCATGCCCAGGACAAGACGTTCACATTGCGGAAACAAGTAGAAGGCGGAACGCTGATTACCAATTACGACCCGAATCTCCTGTCTCGAGAAGAGCGAGCCCGGTTGCAACATGAGAATGAGCAGGGGCTCAGGCACGATGTGACGTTTGATATCCGCCCTGGTTATTATGGCGGTGAGTGGCCGCTCAAAGGGGATTTTCGATTACGAAGCTTCAACGCAATCTTGAACTTTCTTGGACTGTCTATCGCCGAGGAAGTGGAATACCATGTCGACAAGGACAGTCGAACCCCTGCGGTGGCGGAGAATCCGGTTAAGACGCTGGATCTGATCGTGTCACCATCCTCACCGTCCGAGGTGGATCTGGCCATGAAATCCCACGGGCACTATTACGCCGTCAAAACAACCGGGCCACAGGCTCGCTGGAACCGCGAAGCATTCAAGCTCCTGTCCCAACTATTCCAGATGACGGTGACGGAGATTCCGCGATCCGGCGTGCCGAGTATTACCATCGCAAAATAGTGCGGCAGCATCCACACGGTGACAGGGC
>JAOUGT010000094.1 GCA_029865485.1 Nitrospira sp. | reverse complement strand
CCGAATCGCTCCCTGCAACACCCATTTCCGATACTTGGGTGCCCAGACCAAATGATACCGGGTGTCGTACACACAGTGGCTGCCTCGTCTGATGGCCATGCCACGACTCTACCGGATTCTTGCTGCCTCCGGCAGCACGCATTGTTCATCCCCGCCCGGAAGGGCGGGGATGAACAATGCGAGTTTTCGTGAAAAAATTGAGGGCTGGGGAGAACGCGGGAACATCCGTATGGGGTGGATGACGGGTTTCGAACCCGCGACCTCCGGATCCACAATCCGGCGCTCTAACCAACTGAGCTACACCCACCATACAGACTTGGAGGAATTGAGATATTAACAAAGGGCTGATTGCTACCGCAACCCGACTTCTGCTACCCACGTGCATCAAATGCCGCTTGCATCTCCGCCAGTATGGAGGCGACGGTCGCAGCGGGATTTACGGCATCACGAATCGGTCGACCGATCACCAGATAGTCTGCCCCAGCAGCAATGGTTTGCGTGGGCGTCGTCGCACGAGCATGATCATCAACCCCTTTGCCGGCTGGCCGGACACCCGGCGTCACGATCGTGAAAGACGGTCCGACCTTTTGACGGAGTGCCGTAGCTTCTTCCCCGGAGGCGACCACACCGTCACAGCCGACTTCCGAGGCCAGTAATGCTCTGGCGGTCACGAGGTCTTGAACCGTCCGCTGGATCCCCATCTCTCGCAAATCGTTACCATCGAAGTTCGTCAATACGGTCACAGCCAGCAGCTTGAGCGGTGAACCATCACGGCCCTGCACGGCGGCTACCAGCGCCTTGCGATTGGCATGAACGGTCAAGAACTCAACCCCCATTGCGGCTACCCGACTCGTCGCACGACGAACTGTTTCTTCGATGTCGAGAAATTTTAGGTCAAGAAACACCCGCATGCCCCGCTCCACGATCCGCTTCACCATCTCTGGACCCGCCGCCGTGTAGAGCTCAAGCCCTACCTTAACGAACGTCAGATGCCCTTGGAGTCGATCCAAGAGCCGATCGGCCTCCACGGCCGACGGAACATCCAATGCGAACATCAGTCGATCGCGTGCCACGATCTTCGTCATCACCCTTGCTCCTTCTTGAGAACTGATCCTTGACGGTCAGCGATACCCTATGATACAAACTTTCTTCTTTACTTACAGGAGTAATCGATGCCCCGAATTCACAAATCAACGATTCGACGAGCACGCCAATCCGAACGACGCCAGGAGCGGAATCGAGCCACCGTCAACAGCGTACGAACGCTCATCAAGAAGGTCCAATCCGCGGTGACCGGGAAAAAGGTTGACGAGGCGAAGACCAGCTTGCTGGAAGCGACTTCGGCGATTGGGAAAGCTGTTTCCAAAGGCATTCTTCATCGCAACACCGCTTCCCGACGCATTTCACGGTTAGCCCATCGCGTCAACGCACTGGCCGGTTCCGGCTCTTAATCGTCCGCACGTTCGAGACGGTCCGTGTCACGCTTCGCTTTGGTGAAGCTTGCGGGGAAAGCACCGTGTCTGATTGCTTACCAGCGGGCTCCTCGCAGAGCGTCAACAGTAGTCGTTCCAGGATCATCTTCGGGCGACTGCTGCTTCCTCCTTTGAGCCGTCCATCAGCGTCCAGAAAGAGCCGGATCGCTAGTGCGAGGTGAGACTCTGAAAATCGATTCAAGAATGTCCGGACCTTCCCCGGGTCCATTCGTAAGCTTCTTGCGGCTTCCCCCTCACGCCCTCCTTGAGCCAGCAAGTCTTTGAGCTTCCAAATCCGGCGATACTGCCACGCGAGTGATCCGAGGATCCGGAGCGGCGCTTCCCCGACTTCCAGGTTCCGCGCCAAGATCGATAGCGCGCGCCCCCGGCGACCTTCGGCAATGGCCAACGCCAGATCAAACACCGAAGCACCTGGCTCCATACCACGTAGTTGGTAGACATCCGCGGCGGTGACGGCACGATCAGACGGCACATATGACGCAAGTTTCTCCAACTCTCGCCGCACGCTATACAACGAGGCACTGCAGACCTCCTGCAGTAACTGAGCGGCTGGTTCCTCCAAGCAAAGACCGACGCGTTCGGCCTCACGACCAATCCAGGCCGGTAATTGGGCATCACGAAGCGGTGAGCAATCGACGACAACAGCCGATCGGGCGAGGGCTTGAGAGAATTTCAGTCGGCCGTCCATCTTCGAGCTGACAAAGACCACGGTTGTGGATTCCACAGGATTGTTCACACACTCGATCAGACGCTCGCTTTCTCGCGCGTTCAGTTTCTCTGCCGCCTTCACCACGACCAAGCGGCGTTCGGCAAAAACCGGCACAGCGGCAATACTGTTCCGAATATCGCCCCCACTCGCTTCATCTCCGTAGAATTGCTCAAAATTGAATGCGTCCCCTTCTTCACCAAGAACCGCTTGCGTAAGAGCGCTCACGGCAACGTCTCTCAGCAAATCTTCCTCCCCGACCACAAGATACAGAGATCCGGGTCCATGCTGTTTCAGGGACGACTCCAGCTGAACATGATTCATGGTTGAGGCCATCGGTGACGGTTGTTCGAGGTTACGGCGGCGAAGAAGCCGGCGCGGACGCTGGCTTCTTCAATGCACCGGTCTCTACTTGTAACAGAAACCGCGATGCCAAATCAGCAGCCAGAATGCGTCCGGCCTGCTCCACCGCTCGGTTCTGAAGTGTCCTGTTGAATTGGAGATCTGGCGTAATGAAGAACTCTGCGCCGCCCTTAGCCAATTGCGTCCAGACGATCTTGCCCGAACGAATCTCTTCCACCCGAACCAGCACGACCACCTCTGCCCGACTTTCCAAAGTCGCGGTCTGTGAAAAACTGAGCGTCGGTACGGAGACGGACAGAATCTGTCCACTTAACGCGAGATCGGCCGCATCGAACTCAGACACAACTTGCGCCCCGCTGCCGGTGGAAAATTCGTCACGGAGGTAATTGGTATACCGAGCCTCTAGATTCGGCTCAAAGCTATTGTTGATCAGCGTCTTGATCACAAGACGAGGAGGAGGTTCCGTAGACGCAGTAGCAGGAGCGCCCCCAATGGTTGGACCAGAGCCGTCCACCCGAAATTGATAGCCGCACCCGACAAGCATTGAGACCATGAGTGCGGAGACAAGAGTGCTGAAAAGCGGTCCCCTTCTCTCTTGATTCTTAATTGCCGTGGACTCAGTACTCGACACTCGGCATTCCTCTAGCAGGCTACAGAACAACCCCTTGCACGATAAGCCACCACCGACAGCCTGGTGTGACACGGTCCTGAACACCCCAGCAGGATGCGCAAAAAGGCCGTCCAGCAAGGCCGCAGCAAGTAAAGCGGCGAATCGTACTCCCCGCCGTACGGTGAGCCTCTGAGCGACGCGAGAACGCCGCTGGCGGACTTTTTGCGCATTCTGCTAGACCACAAAGTTGAGCAGCTTCTTGTCGACGTAGATCACCTTCCTCGGCTCTTTTCCTTGGAGCCATTCTGCCGCTTCCACGCGGGCCAGTCGTTCAACCTCTTCGCGAGAAACATCGAGCCCCACATCGAGCTTCGCCCTGAGTTTCCCGTTAATCTGAATCGGAATCGTCACGCGTTCGCTGACCGTGAGGGCCGGATCAAACGTCGGCCAGGGTTGCTGCGAGACGCTGGGCGGCTGACCGAGCAGCCCCCAAAGCTCCTCCGCCACATGCGGCGCAAACGGCGCAAGGAGTAGCACAAACGGCTCGATCACCGATCGAGGCCGTTGCTGTGTTTTCGTCATCTCGTTGGTAAAGATCATCATCTGCGAGATGGCCGTATTGAACCGGAGCGCCTCAATGTCCTCCGTCACTTTCTTGATGGTCTGATGGAGAAGTCGCTGATGGTCGAGGCTGGCCCCAGCCGAAACGACAGCGCTGGACAGGTGGCCCTGATCATCGACAATCAGGCGCCAGACCCGTTCCAAAAACCGCGTCACCCCTTCGACGCCTCTTGTGCTCCAGGGTTTCATCGCCTCCAACGGTCCCATGAACATTTCATAGAGCCGCACCGCATCCGCGCCGAACTGGTCGATCATCTCATCGGGGTTGACCACATTGCCGCGCGACTTCGACATCTTCTGATTGTCTTCACCCAAGACAATGCCTTGGTGCACCAATTTCATAAACGGTTCAGGAGTGCTCACCACGCCGATATCGAACAACACTTTGTGCCAAAACCTCGAATACAGGAGATGCAGCACCGCATGCTCGCTCCCACCGATATAGAGATCCACCGGCATCCAATAGCATTCTTTTGCCTGGTCGACGAGCTGAGCTGAGTTCTTGGAGTCGATGAATCGCAAGTAATACCAGCAGGAACCCGCCCATTGTGGCATGGTGTTGGTTTCGCGCCGAGCCGGCTTTCCGCTACCGGGATCGACCGTGGCCAACCACTGATCTAAATTCGCGAGTGGGCTTTCACCGGTGCCAGAGGGTTTGAAATTACTCGTCTCAGGCAACATCAGGGGAAGCTGCTGTTCAGGAATCGGACGTGCTTCGCCATCAACCCAGACAATCGGAAAGGGTTCGCCCCAATACCGTTGCCTGGCGAAGAGCCAGTCGCGCAGTTTGTAATTCACGGCCCTGGTGCCCTTCCCTTGCTTGGCAAGCCATTCAGTCACTTTGGGAATCGCCTCGGAGGGTATGAGCCCATTGATCGAGAAACTGCCGTCACTGGCCGCTGAATTCACCACCGTTCCCCGATCCGTGTCGGTAAAGGCAGCCTCCTGCACATTGCCGCCGGTAATGACTTCCCGAATCGGAAGCTGGTATTGACGCGCAAAGGCCCAGTCACGCTCATCATGCGCCGGAACTGCCATGATGGCGCCAGTTCCATAACTCATCAGCACATAGTCCGCGATCCAGATCGGCAATCGCTCCTGATTCACGGGATTCACGGCATAGCCCCCGGTGAAGACTCCCGTCTTCTCCTTCTCGAGCTCTTGCCGCTGCAGATCGCTTTTCCTGGCTGTACCCTCACGGTAGGCCTGAACAGCAGCCTTTTGCGCCTCGCTCGTGATGCCATCGACAAGAGGATGTTCCGGCGCCAGCACCATATAGGTGGCCCCGAACAACGTATCAGGCCTGGTTGTGAACACTCGGATGGCACCCGCCCGACCGACGAGGGCGAAATCCACCTCTGCACCGATTGAGCGCCCGATCCAATTCTTTTGCATCTCCAACGTGCTGGTGGGCCAGTCGACCAGCTTCAAGTCCTCCAGCAACCGATCAGCGTAGGCGGTAATCTTCAGTACCCATTGCCGCATCGGCTTGCGAATCACATCGAAGCCGCCGACTTCGCTCTTGCCGTCGACGATTTCTTCATTCGCCAAGACCGTCCCAAGCTGTGGGCACCAGTTCACCGGCACTTCCGCCACATAAGCCAGTCCCCGTTCAAAGAGTTTCAGGAAAATCCATTGTGTCCAACGATAGTAGCCGGGATCGGTGGTGCTGAGCTCGCGCTCCCAATCGTACGAGAGCCCGACGCGCTTCATCTGGCGCTTGAACGTGGTAATGTTCTCCGCCGTTGTCTTTGCCGGGTGGACCCCTGTTTTCACCGCATATTGTTCCGCCGGCAAGCCGAAGGCATCCCACCCCATCGGATGCAGGACGTTGAAGCCCTTCATCCGCTTATACCGAGAGACAATATCCGTGGCCGTGTACCCTTCCAGGTGACCGACATGAAGCCCGGCCCCTGAAGGATAGGGAAACATATCGAGGCAATAGAATTTTGGCTTACTAACATCGTCCGTCACACGGAACGTCGCATGCTGCTCCCAATACTGCTGCCACTTGGCCTCAATCGCGCGGTGATCGTATCCTTTGCTCATTGGTCGCTGGCCACTCCCTCTGTCAAAAAAAGACGCAGGACTCTAACATAGACCCTCAGGGGTCACAAGATTTCCGCCCCGCCGGGGTTTGCTATACTGCACCCGGATGGGACTCTATTGCGAACATATCTTCCCTCGCTTAATGGACCACGTGATGCATGGGAAGGAGTTCCAGCGACTGCGCACGGAGATCCTCCAATCGGTGGCCGGCGACGTGCTGGAAATTGGGATTGGGACCGGGCTCAACCTTCCTCACTATGGCCCCAACGTATCACGAGTACGGGCCGTCGATCCCCACCCCATGCTCCCCATGCGTGTGGCGGAACGGCGAGCAGCTGTGCGCTTTCCGGTTGAGATTTCTCATTACAGCGCCGAACGGCTTCCCTATGAGGACCGAACGTTCGATTATGTGGTCAGCACTTGGACCCTCTGCACAATCCCCAATCCAGTGACCGCGCTACGAGAAGTGGGTCGTGTGCTCAAACCAGATGGAAGGTTTCTCTTTCTGGAACATGGTCGGAGCGATGACCGGAAGATTGCCCGCTGGCAGGATCGGCTGAATCCGGTTCAGAACATCATCGGCTGCGGATGCCATCTGAATCGCCGGATTGATGACCTGATCGCTCAAGCCGGACTGAACATCACACAGCTCGATCGATTCGCCATGCAGGAAATACCCAGAATAGGTGGAGAAATGTATCGCGGGACGGCCACTGGCCTCCGTTAGCCTCTCGACCGGCCATTCAAGAGCGGCGCGAACCCCGTGATCGAGAAGAATTGAGGAAGCGGCGCGGGCGGTAACTGCGAGCTCGACTTGGCGCTGTGCACGAGATGAGCCACACCAAACTCTTTCGCAGCCGTCAGACAACCTTCATCATCATCCATAAACAGAGATCGAGACGGCTCGAACCCCAGTAGACGCTGACAGGTCGGCCAATACTCCGGCCGCATCTTCAGATAGCCCACCTCAAACGCATCCACGATCCGGTCCACATGGCGATCTAATCCCGTCTTGGCCACCTTGACGGAGACCCCCGTCGAATGGGCGTTCGTCACAATCGTCACCCGCTTCCCGAGCTGCCGCAGGTGACGTAAGAATTCTTCCGCCCCAGGCAGAAAGCCGATCATGTGATCCAATTCCTTGTGCATGGCCACCACATCGATGCCAACCCGCCTTGTCCAATAGTTCAGGTCCGTCCATGCCAACTCCCCCTCGACCGATCGGTACATGGCCATGAGACGATCACGCGACTCCTCACATGAGAGCCGGTGCAACAGGGCATATCGACGCGGCAGTTCCTCTTCAAAAAAGAAGTTGTCGAAGTGGCGGTCGAGCAATGTGCCGTCCATATCGAGCAACACATCGTCGACCTGGGACCAATCAAAACAGTGCTGAGGACTAAGGACTGAGGACTGAGTCATTGCGCAAAGTATACCCGAGTGAGTGAAGAGAAGACGAGGCAGGTTGTGTTTATGAAAAACCATGTGTTACGGTCCGATTCATCATGCCGCGTGTAAAATCGAGTCCGAAACAAGAACCGACCCTACCGTCGCTCCCAACCGAGGGTGAACCTCCCCCACTCGTCGCCATCATCGGTCGCCCCAACGTGGGAAAGTCCACGCTGTTCAACAAGATTCTCGGCCAGAAGATCGCCATCGTGGATGACGTGCCTGGAGTCACCCGTGATCGCAACTATGCCGATGCCACCTACCGCACCAGAAAGTTCCGGCTGGTGGACACGGGGGGGTTGGATCTCTCGTCGTCGGACAGCATGTTGACCTTGATCCGACGACAGTCGGAACTCGCCATTGCCGAAGCCGATATCCTCATCATGTTACTGGACGGTCGATCAGGCTTGACCCCGCCGGACCATGAGGTCGTGAAGCTCTTGCGCGGCGTGACGAAACCCCTCTTCTATGCCATCAACAAGATCGATACGCCGAAGTCCGAGCCGCTGCTCGCCGACTTCTACAAACTGGGCGCCGACGAGCTCTATCCCATCTCCGCCGAACATGGTCTCGGAGTGGCTGAACTCTTGGATGCTCTCTACGCGTTGCTTCCGTCGTCTGAGGAATCAGACGAGCTGCAACAACTCCCTCGTGTAGCCATCGTGGGCCGCCCGAATGTCGGCAAATCCACCCTCGTGAATGCCTTGCTCGGAGAGGAACGAGTCGTGGTCAGCAATGTGCCGGGAACGACGCGCGACCCGGTCGACTCGCTCGTCACGCACCAGGATCAGTCCTATGTCTTCACAGACACAGCGGGCATCAGGCGTCGTGGCAAGATCGATCGCGGAGTGGAAGGCTACAGCGTCCTCCGATCGCTCCGTGCCATCGGCCGCTCCGACATCGCCGTACTGCTCTTGGATGGAGTGGAAGGTGTGACGGAACAAGATACCAAGATCGCCGGGGCGATTCTCAAGCAGGGCCGTGCCTGTATTCTATTGATCAACAAGTGGGATCTGCGTGCCGGGGACCAGAACGCGCGACAAGCCTACGAACTCGAGTTCCACCGCCGCTTTCCCTTTCTGGCCTGGGCCCCCGTTCACTATGGCTCAGCCCTCAAGCCGGACTCCATCCAACGTCTGTTTCCGCTCCTGAAAGACGTGCACGGCATGTTTACCAAGCGTGTCTCGACCGGCACATTGAATGCGTGGCTGCAGAAGATCCTTGCCATCCATCCGTTGCCGGCTCGGAAGCACAAACCCACAGCTGGGACAAAGTCCGCCTTTATCACCCAAGTCGCCACCAAACCGCCGGTCTTTGCGCTGTTCGTCGGCCACCCGGAAGACATCACTCCCGCATACTTGAAGTATCTGGAGAACCAACTCCGCGAGACGTACCTCTTCACCGGCACCCCGCTCCGCATCATGGTCAGGAAGAAGTAAGCACCCGATCCGAGCCTCTTCTCAACGGCGCCTCACTTAGTTGTGCGAGAACCAATCATTTAGTACGTGTGGACTTCAGCCTTACTCCTCCCCCTAGATCTCATCGGAGGCGTCGAGTCCTATTAAGAAAATTGGGGTGTGTACAGGTGTTGGGAATGAACTGACAGCCACACTCAGGACTCTCCTTCAAAACCCTCTTTCAAGTTGACTACTATTCCGACCTCATGTTATTCGCATGAGAAGTATCCGAGGTTCTTGAGGGGCTGATCACCCCATAACCCCTTCGCACGAGAAGGAGTTTCTATTTAGACAGAACCCAATTTTCACCTCATCCAGACCTAGCCATTTCACCATGGATCAATTTGGACAGGCTCGACAATTAGTACTGGCAGTGTTTCTCATGGGAGTCGTCAATGCGGGCTGTGCGACGACGAGCCTTGCGGACAGCGAGAAGCCCCAGGAGCAACCCTCAGAGCAAGTTCCGCTCGAAGCTCAACTCGATACCTCGACAATTCCCCAAGCCCAAATCGACGAGACCGCACCCAAACAACCGGAGGCGGAAGAGGTTGTCCCAACACAACCGCAGAACGATCTACCCTCAGCCGTGCAGCCGCAAGAAGTCGAGGTACCGCCTGCTCAGCCCACAGACGCCACTCCGGCTGTTCAGCCGCCGGTGGACAGTCTTCCGCCGGCCGCTCAACCGGAAATCGAGGAACCGGCACCCGTTCGCGTCGACGTCAACCCATCCATCGAGCTCACAGGCCGCGTCTGGCGTGCCAAACCAGGGATCGTGTTCCTGAAAACGCCGGTCGGGCTCATGTCGCTCAGCTCAAAGACCACGCTCAAAACACTCCCGGCCTCACAGGAAGTGTCCTTCATGGTCCACGAAGACTATATCGCCATTGATATCGTGAGACGAACTGATGGGACCTTCGTCCACCGCTACCTCACCGGACCATTCAGGCGAGACCAGGGAGACAACACCAAGTTACTGTTGTGGACGCCAAACGGTGGGTTGAAAGGGTTCCACATGGGGACCTACGAATCTGCACTCACGGCCCCCAAGGGCAGCGATTCTGTGACGGTGGAAGTGGACGGCACGGGTAACGTCATCGGTGTGCATGACATCCAGTTCGACCTGCAAATCGGCCAAGTGGCCCCTCCGGGAAGTAAGGCCCACCTGTTGCTCACCGGCACGATTTCCAAAATGAAATCGAATTTTATCTTCTTCAAGACGCCCATCGGCATCGTCAACGTCAATACTAAGATCGGCATCAAGAACGCCAAGATCGGGCAGACCATGACCTTGCACATGCATGACGACTACGTCGTCGCGGATCTTGCGGCTTCCAGCGATTCGGCTCTGATCCGCCGGTTCGTCACAGGGCCGTTGGACTTCGCGGCTCCGGATCACACCACGGTCCGACTCTGGACCCCGGAGGGAGACCAGACGTATCCCGTCGGCATGGGCAAGTCCGTCCTAAACGGGGCGCGGGAAGGGACCCCGATTACCGTGGAGCTCAACGGCCAAGGCGAGGTCGTCGAGCTGCATCGAGTAAAGTAGGGCAGGCCCTTCCTCTGTCATCTCCCCGCTTCGTCTTGACTCTCTTTTCTCTCTCCCCGTAGACTGCCCGACGTATGAATACACCATCAACGGCACAGCGGCAGCCTGGGCGGGCCTCAGCAAGGACCCACTCGGCGAAGGATTTTGAAGCGCTGTACAGAGATCATGTGGATCTCATGTATCGTTTCGCTCACCGCTTGTGTGGGGAAGCGGAGGCGGCTAAAGATTTGGTTCAAGAGACCTTTTTGAATGCCTATCGAGGTCTCGATCGGTTCCGTGGCGATGCCCAGATTTCCACCTGGCTGTACACGATCGCTTCGCGGGCCTGCCTCCGCATGCGACGGAAACGGAAGGGGGCTCCCGAGCGAGAGTTATCCCTTGAGGAATTCATCCCCACATCCGACGGCGAGTTTCGCTTACAGATTCCGATCGATGGCTTGAGCCCCGAAGCGGCACTCCACAATAAGCAGTTACGAGAGGCACTTGATACCGCGATCGATCAATTGCCGAAGAAATATAAGATGGTCTTGGTGCTCCGCGATATGGAAGGAGTCAGCGCCAAGGAGGTGGGAACCATCATGGGGCTGAATGAACGGGCGGTGAAATCACGGTTACACCGGGCTCGATTGTTCGTGCGCCGTCAATTGAGCGCGCGCGGGCTCGGCGAACCACTCACCGACCATAACCATACCCCGGTGAGAGAGCGGAGGACTGTTTCACATGGCAGCAGGTAACACGTCTAAACGAAAACGCCCCTCGGTATCGACTGGACGGAAACAGGCTCATGGCAAAGCTCGCTGTCTGCGTATCCTCCGCCAGTTGTCCGCCTATATCGACGATGAACTCTCAGGAAATATCTGCCAGGAAATTCGTCGACACCTGGGAACCTGCCCAAATTGCGAAACCTTCGTGACGTCACTGCGCCAAACCGTGTCGCTCTGTCGCCATAGCCCCTCACCAACATTATCGGCAGCGAGCCGAACGTTGATGCGGAAAACGATCTTGGAAACCACTCAGGCCCGCTAACCTCCAATAGCTTGACCAATACTCATCATGACCATGACACATTTTCGTGGATTGCTCTTTATTATTGTTGGACTCTTGACGACCGTTGAAACAAACGTTCCGAACCTGGCGCAAGCCAAGACGAAGTCGTCCCACACCGCGACGGAACGCAAGTCCGCCCACACCGCCGCCATCGACAGTGCGCTTCGCTATGCCACGGCTCTGGCCACCGGCGACAAGAGCACAGCTGCGCACCTCGACTTTGCCTGCCAGTACAAGGCGGTGACGGCGCATTCCGGAAAAGCCAAATCCTCTGCCGCACCGGAGCCTTCGTACGAGGATTGCTGGAAAGCACTCACGGTGGGACACGCCCCATTTCTGAATCGGTCGGATATCGGAATGGATGTCCTCTGGCCCAGCACAGGTCCTCTCGTGTTTTATGGAGATGCACTGGCTAGTGCACAAGCCTCGGCCTTTGTGATGGATGTGCTCGGCACCTCCCCGCCAGGGACCGGCCTTGATCTTGCCGTCACTGGGAACCGCACCATCCCGAACGGCTCCTTCCGATTGAAGCCGAATGGGACGGTGATTGGAGTGCCAGCGACATTGGTCAAGCTGACCGTTCACTACCGTGACCCTCTTACATCCCCGATCGCGTATGGGCCTGGGGCGGCTCACTGGACCAGCACCATCAAACGTGAGCGGCGCGCCATCAAGTCCATTGCCACGCAATGGGTGGTGCTCAGCGGCCTCCGACCACATGGATTTCCGCGCGACACAGCCGTCGTTCATCTCCCTGTAGACACCAAACCTGATATTCCAGGCATGGTCCCGGAACGCATCCCGTTCATCACAGAGAGAACCCGCGCCCTTCCCGATTCAATCGTCTGGTGGAGTCCTACCGACCAACCAGGCACGCTCACCGCCGCAGCCGCCCGTGCTGCCTCCTTCCCCGAACTGCGCGATCGTGTCGCCCTACTCAATCGCATCCTCCTCATTGATCCACTACAGACGGATGCGCTCACGGTCTTAACCAAGAATCTGTATGCCGTGCTGCTGCAGGATGCTGCCAGAAACCACAAGCTCCTCATCAAGGATCCCGCGCTTGCCCATACAGTTAACGAGTTTTATTGGACCATCGCAGCCGCCTCTGATCGCCTGGATCTCTCATTGGGGATGGAAGTCGGCGGGTTTTCGGTGCCGACTTCTGCCGATCTTCTGTACCGGCTTCTGCCGGCGCTGCAAACCCTCGCACGAAGCCGTCCGGAGCAGTTGGAGCACCGATTCCGACTTGGCATGGCCTATCGGTGGAACAATGACCAAGTCCCGATGATTCAAACATTCGAGGCCTTGGTCAACGACATTCCGACCGATCGAAAGGGCCCCAAGTCTGAAGCCCTGTTACAGCTAGCCTGGTCCCGCATCAACAAGGT
>JAOUGT010000093.1 GCA_029865485.1 Nitrospira sp. | reverse complement strand
GCCAGTCGTGTGCTCTGGGAAGTCGGCTACAGTCCCTATCAAACGGAAGACGATGTCTATCGCGCGGCCTATGCGCTCCCCTGGCCGGACTGGTTTGCGCCCTCGCAGACGATCAAAGTCAAAGTGAGCGCGCGGCGCTGCCCGCTTCCGAGTCTCGACTTTCTCACTCTCCGGATCAAAGACGCCGTGTGCGACAAGTTCGTCGCCATGCACCAACAACGGCCCAGCGTCGACACGGAACGGCCGCACATCAAGCTGGATGCCTTTCTCGATCAGAGCACCATCACCTTCTACCTGGACACGTCCGGCGAGCCGCTCTTCAAGCGGGGCTACCGGATCGCGTCGGTCGAAGCGCCGCTGAAGGAAAATCTGGCGGCAGGTATCCTCCGGCTCGCCGGCTGGACGCCGAGCGACGTGCTGCTTGATCCCATGTGTGGGGGCGGGACCATCGCCCTCGAAGCCGCGCTGATGGCTCGCCGGATTCCGCCGGGGACGGCCCGCCATTTTGCTTTCGAGCGGCTGCTGATTCACGATGACAAACTATGGGGCCGTCTGCGCGAAGCGGCACTCGCCAAACGCCTGGCCGAAGTTCCCGCCGCCATCTATGCGTCGGATCATGATCCGGCCATGGTGAAGGTTGCTCAGCGGGCGTTTCAAGGGGCGGGGGTGGTGGTCGATGTGCGGGTCAAGCAGAGCGACATTCTGGATCTGGCGGCTCCGGCAGGGCAGGGCGTTCTGGTCATCAATCCGCCCTATGGCGTACGCTTGAGTCACCCCGAAGAATTGGCGTCGCTCTACCCAAAGTTGGGCGATTGGCTGAAGCAGCGCTTTGCCGGATGGCGGGCCTATGTGTTGACGGGCGACGCCCGTGTGCCGAAACTCATCGGTCTGGCTCCATCGAAACGTATTCCTCTTTTCAACGGTGATCTGGAATGCCGGCTCTACGAATTCGTCATTGTTCCAGGCGGTGCCAGACGACGGCCTGGGACGCTGCAATCCTGATCCACCGGACCGCGTGCTCCACCTACGCGATAGCTCCTCTGTTTGGATTCCTTGAGTTGGCAACAATCGACGGGCCTTCCGAGATATGCCGGCGAAGTGGAGCGGGCCGCAGTCAAGAGTGATGCATGCTCCCTTGTCCAAGAAGAACACGCATGCAACTCCCGCCGCTGCGTCAGCCAGCAAGCTGCGAAGACGATGGGCGTCAGCAGGAACGGCATCTCCAGCAGCCAACGGACCGGCATGGTCTCTATCCCAACGCTCGCCCCTTCTGAAATCCCGTATGGTATAAGTCATAGGGCTGTGATGACTCTCTGTCTGAAGAGCCCGCATGGATCTGGACGTGTGGGAGAACGCTGGCTTGTCCGAGTGCGAGGCGCATGATGACTGACGGCTCAAAGCTCGTTCGACATTTCCGACAGATTCTGCTGTGGCCGATGCAGCTCACACCCATTCGGGAGGATGCACCGATTCAAAAGCACTGGGAGCTCTTGCAGGCCACCGACTCGAGGAATCCTTGGCGCGAAGTGGTCGATGAGTTTACCGGTGATCCTCGTCAGTTTCAGGAACGACACTACAGCGAATTTGTGACGTTTCTACCCTATGTCCAGCGGTTCCTCTACGGTGAAGGAAAGAGGGCCAGCTCAGAGGTTCGTGAGGAGTCTGCGATCCGCGTCTTTCGGCGCAATGATATTGCGAAGGTGCGGATGCTGTTTCCTGGTCCCCACGGGACTGCGGTGACTTTTACCGTGGCCCATGTCGATTTGTACTTTTTTTACGACATCGATGTGGCGATCCTCGTCGTTGAGATCTATGCCGATGACGTGCCGCTTGTCCAGGTGCAGAATTCACTCTTTCGCTTCGGCCGATGCTATCCTACCTACTGGGAACGTGACGGGCATGGTGGCCACTGCCCCAAGCATGTGGAATGGTTGTCCTCTGATGGGACAGTGCTTGCCGTCTCCGACTACGATCACCGTCAAAAATATCTCTCGTTCGTCTGCCAGCATCGGTCGTTGAGTCTTGCCTCCCATTGGGAGTTTCTACTTGAACCGCTGGTGCTCCACCATTCGGAGAAAGCAGGGCTTATTCGGTATCGGCAACTGGAATACCACCTGATGCCGGTTATGGCGTATCTCACACTCGACGATCCTGGCGCACTGACGCGGGGAGAATATACGCGAGTTGGGCTGGCGGCGGCACCGGGTAGCTCCGATACATTACCGTTTTCAGAACGCTATCTTCGCGACTTTGAAGAACGCCATTGCTATGACCGGTATTGGAACGGAGAGGGGCACGGTTCTCCCGGTGCGCGTTTCATGTGTACGGGCCGTGTATTTACGATGGTGGGAGAAGCGGGAGAACCAGCGTTCGAGGATCGCAAGACCAATCTGGAACAGTTCCGTCACGAATACTTTCTGTTGTTTCTGATTCCGCATTTTCACAAGGCGGCCCTGTTGATGCTGACGAATCGTCTGGTCGAGGCAATGAATCAACTCGATCTGACGAAGCTCGACTCAGTCCGGCAGTTTCGCCGCGTGATCCGCCAAACACTCGGCATCTTTCTGCGGTTTACCCATCGCTACTGGTCGCATCAGGTATCGGATCATGGGCAGGTGAAAGAACTCTATCGGATGGTCAGCGAACATCTGGGCACCGGTCGACTCTACGATGAGCTCCGTTCGGAGTTGGAGGATATGAGCCAATATCTCGACAGCGACGCGCTCCGTCGTCAGGGGGAAACGATGGTGCGCCTGACGGTGGTGGCGACGGTCGGCTTGATCGGCGTGGCGACGACCGGGGTATTGGGGATGAATCTCTTCGACCTGGGTCACGAGCCGTCCAGTACACGCATCGGGTATTTTCTCATCGTACTGATTCCGGTCATCTTCGTCACACTCTATACGGTATTGAAATCCCGTCGGCTTTCGGATTTCTTAGAAACCTTGGCTGAAGAGCATCGGTCATCGAAAGACAAGCTTGCGGCCTTGCTGACGGTATGGCGGAGTAAACATGGACGGGATTCGTAATCGACCTGTGACCGTGATTTTCTGGATGGTGAACCATGCTTGGTCGTAATCTTAGCATCCCGAGACCCGGCTCTTGACGCCAAGGACCTCATACCCATCTTTCCATCGAGGCGAATCTTGACAGAGTGTCTGTGAGTCAGTAGGATGGCGAAACCTTTAATGCTCATCCAGTGAGGTGAGCAAGGAGTTGATCGATGGGTGGTATTCCGATTCAGCTTGGTTGTCAGTGGACCTTCTCACTCCGGTGGTGAGGAGGTTTTTTTATGCCTGTAATCACATCACGAGATCACTCCGTATCTAATAGCTACAGATGAATCAGCCGTCGGATCGAAAAGACGAGAAGCTCATCATGGATGTCGGGGACATTGCCCGCGCCTTGACGCGCATCGCGCACGAAATTCTGGAACGGAACAAGGGTGTGAAGGATCTCGCGCTGGTCGGAATTCGGACCGGCGGCGTCTATCTGGCGCACCGGCTTGCCAAGCGGATTCATGGTATCGAAGGCGTTCAGATTCCTATCGGGGAATTGGATATTACGTTGTATCGAGATGACTTGGCGTTGCGAAAGAATCAGCCGATTTTGAGAAAAACCTCGGTGCCGTTCGACATGGCAGACAAAGTCGTCGTGCTGGTCGATGACGTTCTGTTTACGGGAAGGACGATCCGAGCGGCAATGGATGGGCTCATGGATTTAGGACGTCCGGAGGAAATTCAGTTGGCGGTGCTGGTCGATCGTGGTCATCGGCAGTTGCCGATCAAGGCTAATTACATCGGGAAAAATCTGCCGACTGCTCGGGAGGAGCAGGTGCAGGTCTTGTTGGAAGAGGATGGAGAGAATGACCGGGTGGTCATTTTGAGGGCAGGATGACGATCATGGAACGGAGGATTCCATGAGCATGAAGCGCAAAGATCTGTTGAGTCTGGCCCCCTTGTCGGTCGACGAGATCACGCTGATGTTGGATACGGCCGATTCCTTCAAGGAAGTGACCGGCCGTGAGATCAAGAAAGTCCCGGCGCTCAGAGGGAAAACGGTCGTCAATCTCTTTTTTGAACCGAGTACGCGGACGCGGACATCCTTTGAATTGGCAGCCAAGCGACTGAGCGCCGACGTGATCAACTTTGCCCCCTCTTCCAGTAGCGTCGTGAAGGGGGAGACGTTGCTCGATACGGCGAGAAATATCGAGGCGATGCAGGCGGATATCATCGTCTTGCGTCATTCCTCGGCTGGCGCCGCCGAAACGTTGGCTCACGGTGTGAAGTCATCGGTCATCAATGCCGGTGATGGTTGGCATGAGCATCCGACACAGGCATTGCTCGACCTCTATACGATTCGTCAACGAGGGATGAGTTTTCGAGGATTGCGCGTGGCGATTGTCGGTGATGTGTCGCACAGCCGTGTTGCTCGTTCGAATATCTATGCGCTCGTCAAACTCGGCGCCGAGGTCAGATTGGTGGGGCCGCCGACGATGATGCCCTGGGGTGTCGAAAAACTGGGAACCAAAGTGTACTCCAATATGGATGAAGGTTTGCGCGACGTGAACGTCATCATGATGTTGCGACTTCAATTGGAGCGGCAAGGTCGCGCACAGTTTCCTTCGATCCGAGAGTATTCGCGACTCTATGGGCTCACCGCCGAGCGTGTGAGGCTGGCCGACTCCGCTGCCATCGTCATGCATCCAGGTCCCATCAACCGAGGTGTGGAGATCGCCCCGGATGTGGCCGATAGCTTGTCGTCGGTGATTTTGGACCAAGTGGCCAACGGTGTTGCAGTCAGAATGGGAATTCTCTATCTCATGTCCGGCGCGAATGCGTGAGTTATTGTAGAAAGGGCTGATCGTGTCGATTTTGATTACAGGTGGTCGGGTCGTCGACCCAGGTCGGTTTGTCGGGATAGCAGATGTGCTCATTGATGCAGGGAAAATCACGGCGGTGGGACCCAAATTGTCTGCTCCCGCCGGCGGTCGGACGATTCATGCCGAGGGAAAGCTGGTCGTCCCGGGATTCGTCGATCTGCACGTGCATTTTCGGGAACCGGGATTCGAATACAAAGAAACCATTCAAAGCGGTAGCGCAGCGGCAGTGGCGGGAGGATTTACCACCGTCTGCTGCATGCCCAATACAAGTCCGGTGAACGACAATCAAGCCGTGACAGAGTTTATTCTGGAACGGTCTCGGCTGGCCGGGCTTGCGAACGTGTTGCCGATCGGGGCGATCACCAAAGGATCGGAAGGGAAGGAACTGGCCGAGATCGGTGACTTGCGTCGTTCCGGCTGTGTGGCGATCTCCGATGACGGCAAGCCCGTCATGAACAGCTTGGTGATGCGCCGTGCCATGGAATATGCGTCGGCGTTTGACCTCACGGTTGTCGATCACTGTGAGGACATTCATCTCGCCGAGGGCGGTTGTATGAACGAGGGATTGATTTCAACCGAGCTCGGCTTACCCGGGATTCCGGCAGCCGCGGAAGACGTCATGGTGGCGCGTAATCTCTCGTTGTCGGAGCTCACCGGTGCCCGTCTGCATTTGGCCCACATCAGCACGGCCGGCTCGGTGCGGATGGTGCGGGAGGCCAAAGCCCGTGGGATCCCGGTGACGGCGGAAGCCTGCCCTCACCATTTCACGCTGACGGAAGAGCTGGTGCGCGGGTATAACACCCATGCCAAAATGAATCCACCCTTGCGGACCTGGACCGATGTCCAGGCCATTAAGGAGGGGTTGCGGGATGGCACGATCGATGTCATTGCCACGGATCATGCTCCCCATGCGACGCAGGAGAAACAGCAGGATTTTACCGAGGCTCCATTTGGCATCGTCGGACTTGAGACCGCGCTCTCGCTGACGTTGGGACTGGTGGAGGAAGGGGTGCTGTCGATCGAACAGGCCGTTCAGAAGCTGACGTCTTCTCCGGCAGCCGCGTTCGGACTCCAGAAAGGGACGTTGGCGGTGGGTGCGGACGCTGATGTGGTCGTTCTGGATCAGCACGAGCCATGGGAGGTCGAGCCGGCAAAATTTCGATCCAAGAGCAGAAATACGCCGTTTGCCGGCTGGAAAGTGAAAGGGTTGGTACAGACCACGATCGTTGGCGGCCGTGTGGTGTTCGAAGCCAATCCTGTGGAGCGGTAGTGCCGTGCGGCGGGTGCCCCGTTGGGGGATGGTCTGTGGCCTCACGCTCGAGTGGGTGGCCCTCGCGGTGTGGGTCGGGGGGATGATTGTGCTGAGCGGGGCCGTGATTCCGGCGGTCTTCAATACGTTCGGTGGACAAGATTCCGGAGGGATGTTTTTGACGCGCGCGTTTGAAGGCTACCATCGGTTCGTCATCGGGGCCGGTGGCGTTCTCGCTGCGATGCTGGTAGGCCGTTGGTGGAGCGGCGAGGCTCGTGTGACGGTCAGTGTGAGTGAGATCATGGTGTTGGCTCTGATGGTCGTTATTGCGGGGGTGATCATTGTGGTCTTACATCCAGAGGCAGCGGCGCTTCAAACACAGGCATTTGCCACGAAGGATGAAGCCGCCAAGAAAGCTGCGTTCGAAGCATTCTTTCGCGTGCTGATGCCGATTCGATTGCTGTATATGGTCAACTTGGCGCTGGGGCTCCTGCTGATTGGAATCAGAGCAAAACGGATGCTTGACGACGACGGAAGATCATCGTGAAAAAGGCAGTACTGGCATTGGCAGATGGGACGGTATTCGAAGGCCGTGCCCTTGGCTATGAAGGTGAAGCGGTCGGCGAAGTCGTGTTTAACACGGCCATGACCGGTTACCAGGAAATCCTGAGCGACCCTTCCTACAAGGGACAGATCGTTACGATGACCTGTCCACAGATCGGAAACTATGGCGTGACGCCAGAAGATGGGGAGTCCCGCCGAGCCTGGGCTGAAGGATTCGTCGTACGTGAGGCGAGTCGATTGGTCAGCAACTGGCGAAGCAAGCAGACCCTTCACGAGTCATTGGTCGAGAGCCATGTTGTCGCCATTGAGGGAATCGATACAAGGGCATTGACGAGACACTTGCGAGAGCATGGGTCGCAACAAGGTTGTCTTACACATCGTGACCTCGACCATGAACGGGCAATCGGGCGAGCCAGACAGGCGCCCGGCATTGTCGGGCGAGATCTTGCGGCGGAAGTCACCTGTGCGCGTCCCTATGACTGGACGACCGGGACCGGCGATTGGGCTCCCTGGCCACACCGTCAGGAAACAGGAAGCGGTGCACGTTGGCGGGTTGTGGCCTATGATTTCGGCATCAAGTACAACATCCTGAGACGATTGGTCGATGTGGGGTGTGAGGTGACGGTGGTTCCTGCCTCCACGTCGGCCGAAGCCGTTGCGGCCCTCAACCCTCACGGAATCTTTCTTTCGAACGGTCCGGGGGATCCGGAGGGTGTTCCGTATGCGGCGAAGGCGGTGGAGCAGCTGATCGGTCGCTATCCCATGTTCGGGATCTGCTTGGGGCATCAGATCCTCGGCCTCGCGTTCGGACTCAAGATCTATAAGCTAAAGTTCGGCCATCATGGAGCGAATCACCCCGTGATGGATCTTCGAACCAGAAAAGTTGAAATCACCTCACAGAACCATAATTTCGCCGTGCAGACTCCTACGGCGCTCGTTGATGTGCCCACGGTCTCGCCGGTGCTCAACTCGCGGTACGGACGACTGGCGCTCACCCACATCAGTTTGAATGACGGCTCGGTTGAAGGCATGGCCTCTCTTGATCATCCGGTCTTCTCGGTCCAATACCATCCGGAGGCAGCACCCGGACCGCATGATGCTGCCTACTTGTTCGGTGAATTTGTGCGACGTATGGAGAACCATTATGCGTAATGCTGTCGTGGTGGGTGTGATTGGCCTCGTCCTGTCCGGCTGTATCAATCTTCCCCCGTTTCCGGGTCAGGGGCCGCTACAAGAAGCGCAGGTCGATGGAACCGGGAAAGCGAAAGTGCTGTTGGTTGAAATTTCAGGGATGATTAGCTCGCAAGAGAAAGAAGGGTTGTTCCGACAGACTCCTAGCATGATTGCGAACGTAAAAGAGCAACTCACCAAGGCCACCCAGGATGAAAGTGTCAAAGCTGTCGTGTTGCGTATCAATACGCCCGGAGGAACGGTTACGGCCTCGGACATTATTTATCATGAGTTGAAGACGTTCAAAGCCAAGCGAAAAATTCCGATTGTGGCCTCCATTATGGATCTCGGGACCTCGGGGGGCTACTACATCGCAGCGGCGGCCGATAAAGTTCTGGCCCATCCGTCGTCCGTCACGGGAAGCATCGGTGTGATCATGCTCACGGTCAATGCCAAGGGGCTGCTAGAGAAAATCGGCGTCGAAGCAACGGCCGTGACATCCGGCCCGCGCAAGGACATGGGGTCACCATTCCGAACGATGACGGGAGAAGAACGAGCCATCTTCCAAGGGCTGATCGATTCGTTCTATCAGCGGTTCTTGACCATTGTGCAGGAGGGCCGGACCAATTTGCAGATAGAACAGATCAAGCGGCTGGCTGATGGTCGCATCTATACGGGGGAGCAAGCGAAGGAGGCCGGTTTGGTGGATGAAATCGGCTATCTTGAGGACGCAGTTGAGGTCGCCAAGAAGCAAGCCGGTCTGACGGAAGCCCGCGTCGTTACCTACCAACGTCCTGGGGAGTACTCGAATAATGTGTACTCTAAGTTGGTGGCGCCGAGCGGACTTGCCAGTCTTGTGGATTTCGATCTTGCCGCAGTCGTGCGTGGAGGAACTCCCCAGTTTATGTACCTCTGGATGCCCTAGTAGAAAGAAGGGTGCCGATTGTGTGGCTGGTGTTAGAATGACGTTGGAGGGTGTGGTAGAGGTGACAGATGGTGCAGCCGTCGGACCACGAGATCGACCGATTGCTCGAAACGCCCGTGCCTCGTCGGACGTTGCTACTTGGGGGTGTTCGCACAGCGGCGGGGCTCTCGTGGCTTCTGACAGCGGGGTCCATGGGAAGCTTGGCCGCGGCAGTGAGCGGATGCGTCAGGGCCCCTGGGACGGCGCGCGATCAGTTTATTTATATTTCCGAGGAAAAAGAAATTGCGATGGGGGTCGGGGCCTATCGGGAATTGCTTCGAAAAGCGCCGGTGAGCGATGATCCTGAGTTAAATGAGTTGGTCAACCGGGTGGGGAATCGAATCGCCGCCGTTGCAAATAAACCGGAATATCAATGGGAATTTGCGATCATTCGAGATGATCGCACGATCAATGCCTTCGCTCTTCCGGGTGGAAAGGTGGCGGTCTTCACGGGAATTTTGAAGATTACGAAGAACGAAAATGGCTTGGCCACCGTGATCGGTCATGAAGTGGCGCATGCCCTTCAACGACATGGAGCAGAACGGTATAGTCGGAGTATTTTGGAGATGATTGGTCAGGTCGGGGCGTTGGCTGCCGGAGCGGCAGCCGGTCGGCCTGATGCGGCGATTGCGGCGATGAGTGCCTATGGGGTCGGAGTGTCGTTACCGTTCGGACGAAAGCAGGAATCAGAAGCCGATTACATCGGACTCAAACTGATGGCACAGGCAGGGTATGATCCTCGCGAAGCGGTTCCGTTTTGGGAACGAATGAGTGGCTGTCCTAGGCAGATGATTGATAAAGTCTGTTTCCGCTCCCAACACACGATTCCCGAATTTTTGTCTACGCATCCTTCTGATCTGGCGCGGATCAATCAGATTGAAGCCTGGCTTCCTGAAGCCATGAAGTATTATCAGGCCACTCAGGAGAACCAGGGGCCGGTTCCGGCCCCCTACCACCCTCTCATTGGTCCAGAACTTCCATCCAGTTAATCTTCTGGGTAGCAGATCATTATGCCAAAACGGACGGATCTCCACTCAATTCTGATGATCGGATCAGGCCCAATCGTGATCGGGCAGGCCTGCGAATTCGACTATTCCGGCACACAAGCCTGTAAAGCCCTCAAAGCCGAGGGCTACAGGGTTATTCTCATCAATAGTAATCCGGCCACGATCATGACTGATCCAGAGTTGGCCGATCGAACCTACGTGGAACCGATTACGTTGGATGTGGTCGAAAAAGTCATCGACCGAGAACGTCCCGATGCCTTGCTGCCGACCATGGGAGGGCAAACGGCTCTCAACACCACGATGGGCTTGGTCAAACGAGGCGTGCTCGAGAAATATGGAGTCACCCTGATCGGTGCGTCGGCGGAGGCGATCCATAAGGCGGAGGATCGAGAAGCGTTTAAGCAGGCCATGCAGCGAATCGGGCTTCGTGTGCCGAAGAGCGGGACGGCGCACAATCGGCAGGAAGCCGTTGCGATTGTGGACACCATCGGGTTTCCCGCGATCATTCGTCCTTCCTTTACGATGGGAGGGACCGGTGGAAATATCGCCTACAACCGTGAGGAGTTCGAGCGGTTGATTGAATGGGCGCTGGCCATGAGCCCGGTGAGCCAGGTCCTGATCGAAGAATCGGTCATCGGTTGGAAAGAGTATGAATTAGAGGTCATGCGTGATCTCAAAGACAATGTCGTCATCGTGTGCCCCATTGAGAACTTCGATCCGATGGGGGTCCACACCGGGGACAGCATCACCGTGGCGCCGACCATGACCTTGACCGACAAAGAATACCAACGCATGCGGGATGCGGCACTGCGCATTATTCGGGAAATTGGAGTTGATACGGGAGGATCGAATATTCAGTTCGGTATCAACCCTGCTAACGGCGAAATGGTCGTCATCGAAATGAATCCTCGGGTTTCTCGGAGTTCGGCGCTGGCATCGAAGGCGACCGGATTTCCAATCGCCAAGATCGCCGCCAAACTTGCCGTGGGATACACCCTGGATGAGATTACCAATGATATTACCGGTGTGACCAAGGCATCCTTTGAACCGGCCATCGATTATGTTGTGGTGAAGATCCCTCGATTTGCCTTTCAGAAGTTCAAGGGGGCCGATCCGACCTTGACGACCCAAATGAAGTCAGTCGGTGAGGTCATGGCGATCGGACGTACCTTTAAAGAGTCTTTGCAGAAGGCGATTCGTTCATTGGAATTGGAGCTGAACGGATTGGTTTCGCGGTTTGGCCTGGATCGTGGCGTGCCGACGGGCTTTAATCGTTCTGAGGCGATCGAGAAGCTTGGGGGAGTCCTGCGCACGCCGTTACCTGAGCGCTTATGGTACCTAGCCGATGCCATGCGCCTCGGGTTGACCGACGAGGAATTGTTCGCCACGACGAAAGTTGATCCTTGGTTCTTGGATCAGGTAAGGCAGCTGGTGGATTTTGAACGGTCCCTTGTGGCTCATGCGACTAACCCGAGCGAGTGCTTAAGCGGAGGACTCCTCTGGGAAGCCAAGGAACTCGGGTTTTCTGATGATCGCATTGCGCACTTGCTTGGCTGTGGAAGCGAGACGGTCGCGAAAGCGCGTAGGGAACATCAGGAACGGCGTGTGACCTATAAGCGAGTCGATACTTGTGCCGCAGAGTTTGAGGCTCAGACGCCGTATCTCTATTCTACGTATGGCCATGAGTGTGAGGCCAGGCCGTCCGATCGAAAAAAAGTCGTCATTCTTGGTGGAGGTCCCAATCGTATTGGGCAGGGGATTGAGTTCGACTACTGTTGTGTCCACGCGGCGATGGCACTGCGGGAAGAGGCGATCGACACCATCATGGTGAACTGCAATCCGGAAACCGTCAGTACGGATTACGATACCTCTGATCGCCTGTACTTCGAGCCGCTCACCCATGAGGATGTGCTGAATATCGTGCATCGAGAACAGCCGCTTGGCGTGGTGTTGCAATTTGGGGGACAGACGCCCTTGAAGCTCGCGCTTCCGCTCTCGAAGGCCGGTGTCAAGATTCTCGGGACCAGTCCTGATGCCATCGATCTCGCGGAGGATCGTGAGCGGTTTCGTGAACTCTTGAACAGACTCGGCCTGCGTCAAGCGGAAAGTGGGACGGCTCGATCCGTCGAGGAAGCAGTACAGATTGCCGGCCAGATCAGTTACCCGGTCATGGTGCGTCCGTCGTATGTCTTGGGCGGACGGTCCATGCAGATTGTCTATGATGAACCTGGTTTGTTGGAATACATGCGGTCGGCAGTCAAGGCCTCGCCCAATCATCCCGTGTTGATCGACAAGTATCTTGCTGATGCGATCGAGGTTGATGCCGATGCGATCTCCGATGGGGACACTGTGGTGGTCGCGGGTATTATGGAGCATATCGAAGAGGCCGGGGTCCATTCGGGTGATTCGGCCTGCTCGCTTCCTCCCTATACCCTCAAGAAGGGGATTGTCGCCGAGATTGAGCGGCAGATGAGGAGATTGGCCAAGGAGTTAGGCGTCATCGGGTTGATGAACGCCCAGTTTGCCGTCAAGGGAGAGACGATCTATGTGCTGGAGGTCAACCCACGCGGATCCAGGACCGTCCCGTTCGTCAGCAAAGCGATCGGTGTCCCGCTTGCGAAGCTGGCGATGAAGGTGATGATGGGGCGAACACTCAAGGAGCTGGGACTTACACAGGCTCCGGTGCCTGCGCATTTCTCGGTCAAAGAAGCGGTATTCCCCTTCAATAAATTTCCCGGGGTTGATGTGCTCCTCGGGCCGGAGATGAAATCGACGGGAGAGGTGATGGGGCTCGATGAGGATTTCGGGTGGGCATTTGCCAAGTCCCAAGCCGGGGCCGGGGCCGTGTTACCGACGTCAGGAACGGCCTTCATTAGCGTGAAGGCCTCGGATCGTCCTGCTGCGCTCGAAGTGGGGCGGGCATTGAGCCAACTGGGGATGCGAATCCAGGGAACCAGTGGAACCGCA
>JAOUGT010000092.1 GCA_029865485.1 Nitrospira sp. | reverse complement strand
TGACGGCAGGTCACCGCCGCTTGGGCTCATGCCCCCTCGCAGCAGGGGACAAGGCAGCTCCTTACATCCTCCTTTCTCTTTGCATTCCAGACATACGCTTCCCCGGTAATCCAGGGCGAGGCGCACCGTACGTGATATCACCCACCCACACCCGGTTGGGCGCCTCGACGGTGAAGGCCCGCTCAAGGGTATGCGCGGCCACGGGGAACCGATGCTGGGATTGAGTGGTGGCCCGCCACTTCTTCACCGTCTTGGCTCGAATACCGTCCTGGCCCATCAGCCGGGCCACGCGATGCTCACCAATGCGGTGGCCCTGTTTGACGAGGGCGTCCCAGATGCGGGGACTCCCGTAGGTCTCGCGGGATTCTCGATGGATCACCCGGATGGCTGAGAGGGTTGTCCGGTCCGACACCGACCGGGCACTCTCTGGCCGTACACGCCAGGCATAATAGCCCGCTGCCGAGACGGCCAAGGCCCGGCACATCAATCGGATCGGATAGCGACGGTCGTGCTCCTGAATCACTCGGTATCTCATCGCGACTCCTTCGCGAAGAGCGCCGCCGCACGTTTTAAAAACTCCCGCTCCTGCTTCAAGCCAGCAGTTTCACGTCGCAGCCGGACGAGTTCCGCCGGTTCGGCTCGTGCCGATTGACGTGTCTGGCCCTGCCCCTCCACATGCGGCTGCTCGGCCCGCCAACGGTAGAGCAAGTGATCAGCAATCCCCAGATCCCGCGCCACGTGGGTCACAGGCTGTCCTGATTCGCGCACCAGGCGCACCGCCGCTTCTTTAAACGTCTCCGTATACGATCGTTGTGTCTTCGTGCTCATGTTGTCCTCCGATTTCAGGATTCTCCCACTTATGGAGGTGTCTGTGAAATCGGGTGAAGGTCAGGGATTAGAAAGGGAAGGGTGAGACATCAGCAGTCGTATATAGGTAGCCACCTGGTGCAGCAATGATTCGACAAACGGTGTCGATCAACGGTCATGTTTGTGAAGTAACAGGCCAGGAACACAGTTCATCTCACAAGGAGACGGGACTCATGCTCATCTTCACTCAGGGACCACTGGTGTGGAGTTCGTATCACTTTGATAATTCAGTTGCCGGGTGAAGAGATTCCACAAAAGTATCACGCTGTTGTGTCAAACATTTGCTTAGTCGAAAAGAATAGACTTGAAAGTAGTTGTAGAAAATGGCTGAAAAATCGTACGCAGTATTTGCTTCGTCGTATTGAACTCGATACATAAATGCCTTTTGGTTTTCACCTCTGTTTGGTTTTCTGGTGAGGAATTGCCGGGAAGCTTCCATAGCTCGGAGTGATGGCTGATGCTGAACCATCTGATCAGATGAATTCCCCTGAAGAAGTTAGGAGAAACACTGACCATAGGGAATAGCCATTTGCGTTTGTGGGTGTCGAAGAAATATAGCTCTTGTCAGATGGGCGATGCATCTATTGAAGCGTCTTTGGCCAATCTGTAAAGCTCGACATTTCCCACTGGCCACAGTTCCCTTGTCTGAAACAAAAGGGTGCTGTATGTATGGGGTCTTCTAGCTATGGAGGTAAGTAGTTTATCAAAGAATTGGTGTTGGCCTGCGGCGTTATTTCCAGCTGACATCAGAATAACAGTCCGCAGGTACTCATCGTCCTTTGACCGGCAAAAATTATGAAGATCACCTGAAGGCACAGTAATCAGATTGCTCCGCAAATCCCGGTCAATATCTTTAATCTTAGGGAAAAAGCAGGACGGAGGTACCTGTTCCTCGGAAGTTGAGATGGAATCGCACATGTAACAGGTAGCAATGTTCAGCATGTCCGATAGTTTCTCAGCAACCAGGCAGGTTCAGAGCTGGCTACCGGAAGCGGTTAGTATCTTGCTAATCAATGCTTGCGCTTCTTCTTGAATCCGCTTGAGATGGTCCTTCCCTTTAAAGCTCTCGGCGTAGAGTTTGTACACATCTTCGGTGCCGGATGGCCTGGCGGCGAACCAGCCCTGCTCAGTCACCACCTTCAATCCGCCGATTGCCGCGCCGTTGCCGGGAGCTTTCGTGAGCATGGCAACGATCTTGTCCCCGGCCAGCTCGGTGGCCTTCACTTGCTCAGGCGACAGTTTGGAGAGCACGGCTTTCTGTTCTGCTGTAGCGGGGGCATCAATCCGTTCATACACTGGCTCGCCCAGTTCTCTCGTCAGGGCTTGGTACAACTCCGCTGGGTTGTGACCGGTCTTGGCCGTCATTTCGGCTGCCAAGAGATCCATAATGATGCCGTCTTTATCCGTGGACCAGACCTTTCCATCGTGGCGGAGGAAGGATGCGCCGGCACTTTCTTCCCCACCGAACCCCAGCGATCCGTTGAGGAGGCCAGGTACAAACCACTTGAAGCCCACCGGGACTTCAATGAGTTTCTGCTTCAGTTTGGCCGCGACACGATCGATTAAACTGCTGCTCACCAACGTCTTACCAATCTCCGCGTCAGGTCTCCATTTGGAGCGGCTTGCAAACAGGTAGGCGATGGAGACGGCCAGATAGTGGTTGGGATTCATCAACCCTGAGCGCGTGACGATGCCATGGCGATCATTGTCCGCATCATTGCCGAACGCCACATCGAAGCGATCTTTCATGGCGATGAGATTGGCCATGGCATAGGGTGAGGAGCAGTCCATGCGGATTTTGCCGTCCCAATCCAACGGCATGAATCGGAAGGTGGGATCGACTGATGGATTCACAATCTCCAGGTTGAGTCCGTACTGTTCAATAATCGGCTGCCAGTACGCCACACCGGAGCCACCGAGCGGGTCGATCCCCAGCGTGAGCCCGGCGGATTTGATGAGCTTCATGTCGACGATATTTTTCAGATCGCGGACATAGGCTTGAATGTAATTGTGGCGGTGTGTCGTCGGTGCCTGTCGCGCCTGTTCGATCGGAAGTCGATTACATCCCTGCAGTTTGTTCGTCAAAAGGGTATTGGCCCTGTCTTCGATCCACTTGGTGACCAGGGTATCAGCCGGGCCGCCGTGCGGGGGGTTGTACTTGATTCCTCCGTCTTCCGGAGGATTATGCGAGGGAGTGATGACAATGCCATCGGCCAGCCGCGAGGTTCGGCGACGGTTGTAGTTCAGGATAGCATGGGAGATCACCGGGGTTGGGGTGAAGCCATCATCCTGATCGATCATGACCTCCACGCCATTGGCCGCGAGAACTTCAAGGACGGTCATGAAGGCCGGATCGGAGAGGGCATGGGTGTCTTTGCCCAAATAGAGGGGCCCGGTCGTGCGCTGCGTGGCGCGGTATTCACACACAGCCTGAGCGATCGCCACGATATGGTGCTCATTGAAGCTTCGCTTGAAGGAAGAGCCGCGATGTCCAGATGTGCCGAATGCCACGCGTTGTTCACGGGTGGAGGGATCGGGTTGCTCGGCCCAGTAGGCAGCGAGAAGCTTGTCCACTTCCACAAGGGTTGAAGGGGGTGCCGGTTGGCCGGCCAAAGGATGAGTAGACATAGGTAGAGGTGTAGTGCCAATGCCGGGTAGCTGTCAACTCCTAAGATTCACGAGGAAGGAACGAGAGGGTTGCGCAGCCTGTGATGTTGTCATAATAGGTACGAAGTCGGGTTTCGTATGTCATGGATATGACATGGCAGAGGGTGGGCGGGTCCGTTTCACTCGGTCCACGTCGGTTGAGGCTCTCCCCGTGAAATGCCGCGTTGATGGATTTCATGTAGGTGATTCGGTAAGATGCCGCCGGAGCCCTGTCCGGCGGCTCAAGGGGGTGGTGTGTCCCGTTTTCGGCTTGTCTTCCTGAGCATACTGATTCTGATCGTCCTCGCCGGAACCTTCCTCGCATTTGCGAGAGAGCTGACCGGTCAAGACTATCTCAAGGACTTTGTCCTGGAACAGCTGGAGGAGAGTCTTGGCCGGAAAATCGATGTCCATCGGGTCAAGTTTGTGGTGTTCCCTCGCATTCGTGTGGAACTTTCAGAAGTCGTCATCCACGACCCGCACTCGGCGCAAGTGGTCTTGACGGCAAAGCGCGTCGATCTGGTGCTTCGCCTCTTCCCGCTCCTGAAAAAGCAAATTGTCGGCAAGCGACTCCTGATTGAGGAGCCCACGCTGACGCTTCGGCGGAACGAACGCGGTCGGTGGAATACCTTGGATGGGGTGAGCGGGCAAGCGGAGACCGATCAGCAGACGATGGATCTGATGGCCCGGACCTTCATGGTCAGACAGGCGAAGCTCGTCAATGGAACGATCACGGTGATGGATGCAGCCAGACCGGATGGCATTCGGTCCATCACCTTGGAACATGTTGAGTTCGACATCACCGTTCGGCCGGAACAGGGGTTTGCCGATGTGCATGTGGCCATGTCTCATCAAGGTGCGCACGGCGTCTCAAGAGTGTCCTTGGATGGGGCGATCAAGCAGGCGGAACAGCCTATGGCCTTGCCGGGTGACGACGTGGGAGAACCGGTTCCCGGGTTCCAGTTCGACGGGCATGTCGATGCCGCCGAGATCAAGGTGCGCGACGCGGCCGATTTTCTCGGCCCGAGACCGGTGTCCGACCATCTCCAGGGGGCGTTGAATCTCCGGAGCACCGTGCGTGTCATGCCGGGCGTGGCTGGGTATGACATGGTGTTGTCCGATATGAGCGCACATCTGAACGAGATTACCCTGACGGGCAATGCCAGTCTCGCCGGTGTCTTGACCCCGCAGCCCACCTTCTCTGTAACCTTCGCCAGTTCTCTGGTGGCACTGCCCCAACTGCTGAAGACCATTTCTCCCGAGTGGATCCATCCACAGTTACCGGCGGTGTTGGCAGAACGTCAGATCGACGGGAAGATCCAGGTCGTGAAGGCCACACTGACCGGCTCGACCACGACCGGGCCTCAATTGTCGGCGACCGGCGAATTTCATGTGCAGGAAGGTCATGCGCTCATCGGTCGTGATCATGTCGCGGCAACAGGCTTGGCGGCGGTCATCCTGGTCGAAACCGGGCGCGTACGCATCTCCAAGATTGTCGGGAACTATGGGATGATGCAGCTGACCGACGGGAAAGCGGCGGTGTCGTTTCTTGATGCAGGTCCGTGGTTGGATCTGGAGATGACCTCCGAGATGGGAGCCGCGTCTTTGGCGGAGTTTCTCTCAAGGACGGTGAAAACAGAGCGGATTGCCAAGGTGTTTGCCGAGGTTCGGGAAGCAGAGGGAACGGCGGTTGCGACCTTTCGTCTCCTCGGTCCGTTGAATCAACCCGGAGGAATCACATTTGCCGGCGGAGAGATTACGGCTCGCCAGATCAGCCTCAGTCATCCGGCACTGCCGGAGCGCCTGACGGGGGTGCAAGGGCGGTTTGTGTTGGCTGATGGGGCCACTCAACTGGATCAGGTGACCGGGAATCTCGGCGGGACGGCAGTGCAGGTCCAAGGGACGATCACCGGCGGGCCAGCCAGTCAGTTTCAAGATCTGTCCATTCGTACTCGGGGCGATGCGGCTCAGATGGTACGACTTTTCGGATCGTCGGCGATCGATCGAGGTGTGCTGGATGGGACTCTGATCTCCATAGCGATGCTCTCGGGTTCGACGACGAGACCTCATATTCGAGGATCCATTGTGCTAGATGAGGCGAAAGTCGCGCTTGGGATAATCGATAAACCCAGTGGGTCGCGCGCGACGGTCGAGTTTGAGGGGGTACTGCCCCAGACTGCCAGTATGAAGCTGGATCGAGTTGCTTTGGTGTTGCCATCCTTGACGATTCCCGCCAAAGGCACGATGCAGTTTGGGAACGGCTTTCTGATTGATATGGCGGTCGCAACCGGGATTGTCCCGATAACCAGTCTCCCGAAATGGATCTCCAGGAACGGACTTGAAGCGGGGAGTCTCGAACTCTCACTGGATCTGAAAGGACGAGAGCCGGATTGGCGAGCCTGGCGAATCACCGGATGGATGGGATTGACGGACGGGGTGCTGCAGGCGAAGGGCGTCGACGGGCCCATACAGGATCTCTATGCCCGCGTCAGATTTCTGCGCAACGAGGTTGAGCTCAAACGACTGTCGTTCAAAGTGCAGGGCAGCGATGTTGCCGTGGAAGCCACGGTTCGAAATTGGCCGGCGAAGCCGACCATCATGGGGAAGATTGAGTCGAATCAGCTTGATCTGAGTTTGCTGATTCCGAAGGGCGGGCGCTCACCGGTCCGTGAATTTCTGGAGACGCTGGCCGCAACCAGTCAGGTAACGATGACCGCTGCCGTGGCACGCGGACATTATCGACACCTGAAGCTCAGCACGCTGTCTGCACGGCTCACGATTCAAGATGGGGTGCTTGATGTGGATCGCCTGTCCGGCGAATCCGGTCATGGGCATGTGGCCGGACGGCTGGTTGTACAGCTTCCACCAAATGCGCCCGCAGATTGTGATCTCTCCTTCCGAGCCACAGGTGTGGAATTCGATGATGTGGTGAGGTTGGCCAAGGCCCAGTCGCAGGGGGTGTCCGGGCAGCTTCGGATCAGCGGTGCCATTCGTGGTCATGGGCGAAATCCCCATGGGGTGTATCCCTCGTTGAATGGCAAGGTTGACGTCTTGCTGGAAAACGGGCGCATTCTAAGGACGAGCGAGCGAGCAGTATGGAAAATTATCAGCCTGCTGAATCTTCCCGCCGTTTTGCAAGGGAAGGTCGAGTTGGAAAAAGAGGGGCTGCCCTACAACCGACTATCCTCGACCATTGTCATACAAAACGGCATGTTTCAGACGGAAAATTTGATTATCGACAGTCCGATCCTCAAGATCACTGCGGCGGGGAATTATGACTTGCCCACGGACCAGCTGGATCTCGCGGTGGCAGTGAGCCCGTTCGGATCCTACTCTCAATTTCTCAAGGCAATTCCACTTTTCGGACGCATCATTGCGGGAGATCGCAAAGGATTGGCCACGGCGATGTTTACCGTGAAAGGGGGAATGGAAGATCCGGAGGTGACCTACTTGCCGGTGAAATCGTTTGCCTCCGGTCTCTCAGGCCTGGCTCAGCTTGCGGTCGATGTGCTCACGAATACCCTGACGCTCCCGATGGACTTAGTGACGCCGGATGACGACTCCGGTGTGCAGCCCAAAGATGTGATGCCGGTGCCGGTTCCTGCCAGGCCATAACCGGCTGCAGTGTTCGTCCGATCGAATTCTTGACCGACCCCTGCTCCCATGCTAGCATCCGCTCAGGATGTTGAAAATGCTCGCCAGCTGCGTTCTCAGTCATTTGAACTCCTCGACGTGCCGATCAAGTACGCCTCGTCGTTCAAATTCCCTGCGGCCTTGCTGGACGACCATTTTGAACATCCTGAAAATCGTACTCCGATCGTCTCACATGGTCCACTCGTTGTCGCCTCCCCGCTAGTTATCCATGAAACGCAGTACAATATCTCAACCGGAAGTTGCCACTCTGTTCATCGCCGCCAGTGAACAGGATTCGAATCTGTATTACGCCACGCGATTCATGGCTCCCGATCCCTTCATCTATCTGGAAATCAGAGGTGAGCGGGTCATGGTCATGAGTGATCTGGAAATGGATCGGGCCAGGTCTGAGGCCTCGGTGGATCGGGTGTTATCGTATTCTGAAATCGAGCAGAAGGCGAAGAAACAAGGCTGCAAAGCACCGACTGCCGTCGACATCGTCCATGTGGTCTTGAAAGAGTCCAAGATTCGACGCTTGTCGGTGCCGGCGAATTTCCCGGTCATCCATGCTGTCAGATTGCAGGAGCGTGGCTACAGCCTCAAGCCGAAGGCGGATCCGTTCTATGAGCAGCGTGTGGTGAAGACGCCGGAAGAAGTGCGCTCTATCGAAGAAGCCCAGCGGGCCACAGAGGACGCCGTCACCGCCGCCCATGCGATGGTGCGCCGGGCTGAGATCAAGGGAGCGCAGCTGTGGCTGGATGGACTGCCGATGACTTCCGAGCGGATCAAGAAGTTCATCAATGTGAAGTTGATGGAACGGGACTGTATCGCCCAGCATACGATCGTGGCGGGTGGGGAGCAGGCCTGTGATCCCCATAATGAAGGGAGCGGGCCGTTGCCCGCCCATCGTAGTATTATCTTCGATGTGTTTCCTCGCTCTGCCACGAGTCGCTATTTTGCCGATATGTCGCGCACGGTTCTACGGGGGACGGCGAGCCCCGAGCTCAAGCGGCTGTACAGCACGGTGAAAGATGCGCAGGAAGAAGCCATCACGAAAATTAAGGATGGCGCTGACGGGATGAAGATCCATCAAGGTATCTGCACCCGGTTCGAGAAGGCCGGCTACAAGACCGGCTTGGTGAACGGACGCATGCAGGGGTACTTTCATGGGACCGGGCATGGTGTAGGGCTGGATATTCACGAAGCGCCTCGCATCAGTCGGACGGGGGCCTTACTCCAAGAAGGGCATGTGGTCACGGTTGAACCAGGACTCTACTACCCGGGATTGGGCGCGGTGCGAATCGAAGACATGGTGCTGGTGACCAAGGACGGCTGTCGCAATCTGACAAATTTCCCCAAACAATTCCTGCTCGACTAGCCCGCTGTTGAACCGGCGTTCCGCGGCGTTCTTGCCTCGATGATCTTGTCAGCCTGTTATGCATCCGTATGCCTCACGGTATTGCTCCTTGCCGAGGCCTGCGGAAGGGTGCCTTGCAATTTCAGTGAGGTCAGTCGAGCCTGGGTTGAAGAGCACGAGAGTGCCCTCCTCGGCAATTTAGAATAGCCGAATGAGTGGGTTCATCATGTCGGTCGGCATCAACGCGATATGGCGCATTCGTTTCGATTTCTCGAGGATATAGCGGTCGCGGATATCGCCTTCGAAGCGGAGGGAGACTCTGCTCTCGAGCTGTTTCAGGCAGCCACCGACGCGTTGCTTGAAACGCTGGCCGATCCGTCGACGGTGGCAATGACATGGGAGCGCGACATCGAACATGCCGCCATGGGTCTGGACGAGTTGCTCTTTGAATGGCTGTCGGATCTGGTGTATTGGAAGGATGCAGCGGGTGTGGTGTTCCATGACGCGGATCTTTCGGTGGTTCATGACGGCATCCGATGGAAGCTCATGGCCGTGCTGCGGGGGGCTCCCGTGGACCAGACCACGCAGACCCTCCGTAATGATGTGAAGGGTGTGACGAAGCATCTGTATGAAGTGACACAACAGGGAGTACGCTGGTACGCCAAGGTGGTGGTGGACGTATGACGTTGAATACCGACATGCGGGTCAATCGGATTACCGATGAAGTGTGGGAGATTCCTGTCACCGAAAAAGCCGGCATGCTGGCGCCCGCGCGGATCTATGCCACGCCTGGTATTTTGCAGGCGATGGACCGCGGTGTTTTCGAGCAAGTGACGAATGTGGCCTGTCTGCCTGGTATTGCGCGCTATGCGCTCTGCATGCCGGACGGGCATTGGGGCTATGGGTTTCCCATTGGCGGCGTTGCCGCGTTTGATACCACGTCGGGAATTATCTCTCCTGGAGGTGTGGGGTATGACGTCAATTGCGGGATGCGCCTGATCCGCACGGATCTGACCCTGGAAGATGTGCAGCCGAAACTGGAACGGCTCATGACGGAATTATTCCGCCGCGTACCAGCGGGCGTTGGAGCGGCGGGATTTGTTCGGTTGGATCGAGACGCATTCGAACGAGTGATGACACACGGTGCTCGCTGGTGCATCGAGGAAGGTTATGGCTGGCATCGAGACCTCGCGCATATGGAGGATCGCGGCTGCATCGTTGGGGCTGATCCCTCCACGGTCAGCGATCATGCGGTGGCGCGGGGGATCAATCAGTTGGGGACACTGGGTTCTGGGAATCATTATTTGGAAGTGCAGGTTGTGTCGAGCAACCGGGTGTTCGATCTCGAGACGGCCTCTGCGTTGGGCATCATCGGCCAGGATCAGGTTGTGGTGATGGTCCACTGTGGCTCCCGTGGATTTGGCCATCAGGTTGCCAGCGACTATCTCAAAGTATTCGAAAAGGCGATGCGGCGATATGGGATTTTCGTGAAGGATCAGCAACTCGCCTGCGCTCCGTTTCGTTCGCCGGAAGGCCAGGAGTATTTCTCGGCTATGAACTGTGCCGCCAACACGGCCTTTGCCAACCGACAGGTCATCACCCATCAGATTCGAGAGGCATTCGCGTCCGTGTTTGGGACGTCGGCCGAGGAGTTGGGCATGGAGTTGGTCTATGATGTGGCACACAATATTGCGAAGGTCGAACGCTATGCCGAGGGGGAGTTGTTGGTCCACCGCAAGGGATCGACCAGGGCGTTCGGCCCAGGGAGTCCGGGCTTACCGTGGGATTTCCAGAAGACCGGTCAACCGGTGATTTGCGGCGGGTCCATGGAGACCGGCTCCTATCTATTGGTCGGCACTGACCGGGCCGTCGATGAGACATTCGGCTCCACGATGCATGGGTCGGGGCGGACCATGTCGCGCGCGCAGGCCAAGAAGGCGATTCGTGGCGAACAGCTTCAGCAAGAGATGAAACGGCGCGGCATCCTTGTCAAAGCCGTGTCCATGTCGGGCTTGGCGGAAGAGGCTGGGTTCGCCTACAAAAATATTTCTGACGTTGTCGAGACCGTCGATCGCGCAGGTATTACCAAGAAAGTGGCGGAGCTGCGCCCGATTGGCAACATCAAGGGGTAGCCTTCCTCTCCCACAACAAGCGACACACGCGTTCTCCGAGTCTCTCGTACGTCTTCCATCGCTGCCTGAAATGTCATCACCACATCGTGGATGTGGCATTGCACTGGCTCCACTCAAGAATCAGCTCTGTTCCTGATGAGGCGAAATCTTCCGACCGATGTGCTCACCGACAGGACGCTGATTTTCGCCAAATTCTTTACGCGTCACAAATTGCTGGTATCGTCATGGGTCAGGGCAGGTAGCCATACGGATAGACGTGCGATGTGCGGCTTATCGGAAGGGAATGCCTGCGACACGAATCCATTCTTTCGCCCTGAACGGCGGGGGCGTATCTCCTAACCGCCTGAATGATAAATCACATTTGCGCACAACCGTAGTATGTCAACCAAGCGATCGAAGGACCCTGGGAAAAGGCAATAGCATGAATCGTTCGGATGGATAATCCACGCGCAGTTCGTGGGGTAGGGACGAGAGGAACATGACAGGAATCGATGAGACAAGGGCGGCCGTCGTCCTTGTTGTTGATGATGATGAGCTGATCAGACTGTTCGTGCGCGAGGCCTTGGAACAGGCCGGGTTCGAGGTGTGTGAAGCCTCAAACGGCGTCCAAGCGATAGAGCAGTTTTCCGCGCGGCGTCCTGACCTGATCATCATGGACGTAGTCATGCCCGTGATGGATGGATTTGCGGTGTGTCTGAAGCTGCGTGAGTCGGCGGAAGGGAAGCGCGTGCCGATCCTGGTCATGACGGCGTTGGACGATGAGGACTCGATCAGCCGGGCTTATGCGTACGGTGCGACTGATTTCATTGCCAAACCGACGAATGCCACAATCCTGGTTCATCGAGTCCGGTACATGCTGCGAGGAAGTCTCACGCTCAATGCACTCCTCCGGAGCGAGGCGCGGCTGGGCTTGGCACAGCGGATTGCCAAGATCGGTAATTGGGAGTGGCATCCCTCTACGGGGCAGTTTCTGGTATCCCCGGAGCTCTGTCGGCTGATGGGCGTTCGAATACAAGATTTTCAAGGGACCAAAGAAGCGTTTCTCGACATGGTCCATCCGGATGATCGCGATGTGGTCGACCGGGCGCTGCAATCGATTCTTGCCGAGCGGAAGCCCTGTGATATTGATCACCGTATGGTGTTTCCACACGGGGGTGAGTTTACCGTGAACTTACAGGCCGAGGCGGTCTTCGATGATCAGCTGAAAACCATGACGATTGTGGGGACAGCCAAGGACATCAGTGAACGAAAACGCTCGGAGAGAGAAATCCACCGGCTGGCCTATTACGACAGTCTTACCGGGTTGCCGAACCGCGTCTTATTTAAAGATCGTGTCACGCAAGCACTGGCCCATGCGCGCCGCTATCAGTCCACTCTGGCCGTGTTGTTTCTTGACCTGGATCGCTTCAAAATCATCAACGACACGCTCGGTCACAACATCGGGGATCTCTTATTGAAGCAGGTGGCGGATCGCTTGGCAGAGTCGGTCAGACACAGCGATTCCGTCGGTCGGTCGATGGAGACGGGCGAAGCCCGTGAATTGGCTCGTTTAGGAGGAGACGAATTTACGGTCTTGTCGACCAACATTCGACAGGTCCAGGATGCCGGGATTGTGGCCAGGCGTATCTTGGAATCGCTGGCACGACCGTTCCTGATCGATGGTCATGAGATTGTGGTCACCACCAGTGTGGGGATTGCGATCTTTCCGACCGACGGGGATTCCGTGGATCAGCTCCTGAAGAGTTCCGACGTCGCAATGTATCAGGCCAAAGAGCGAGGTCGGAACAACGCACAGTTTTACTCCGCAACCATGAATTCAATGGCGGCGGAGCGACTCGAGATGGAAAATGAGTTGCGAAAGGCGTTGGAACACCGCGAGCTTGTCGTGTATTACCAGCCGCAAGTGGATATCCGGACCAACAGGATTGTGGGCGCCGAAGCATTGGTTCGATGGCAACATCCGTTGCGAGGCCTGCTGATGCCGGCCGTATTTCTTCCAGTGGCCAATGAGACCGGCATGATTCGAAAGCTGGATGAAGAAGTGTTGAGTCTCGCGTGCCGGCAGGGCAAAGCGTGGCAGGATGCCGGTTATGCCCCCATTCGGGTGTCGGTCAACGTGTCCAACTCCTTCTTTCATGGATCCTCGTTGGCGAACGTTGTGATCCGAGCGTTGGAGGAGACTCGGCTTGGCGCGGAATTTCTTGAGCTCGAGCTGACCGAGTC
>JAOUGT010000091.1 GCA_029865485.1 Nitrospira sp. | reverse complement strand
CCCTACGACGTGGATATGCCACGTCTGATTCGCCATGCCCGAGAGCGGGGTTGTTTCTTGGAGGTCAATGCACATCCGGTCCGGCTGGATTTGACCGACACCGATTGCCTGATGGCGAAAGAAGAGGGAGTGATGCTCAGCATCAATTCCGACGCCCACAGCATTCTCGACTTCGAGAATCTTCGGTATGGGGTCGGGCAGGCGCGTCGAGGATGGCTGGAAAAGAAAGACGTCCTGAACGCGAGGCCTTTGCACTCGCTACGGCCGCTGCTCAAGCGCACGATGCAATGAGCAGACGTGCAGCAGGGAGCTTGGGATGAGGGGATGCAATACGGATTCGCCGATGACCTCCTGCCGTGTACCCAGTGCTTCTGCAAAAGGGGTATCGCGATGAATCCTTTCCAAAGAATCTGGCTCATAAGCATTACCCCACAATTCATCAAGGAGGAGCTGTATGTCTGTGGTCAACATCTCACAATCATTCGTCGCCCAAAAGCAGCGGCGAGCCGACCGCTGCCATCGCTGCGGCGGACTCATGGTCCCGGAGAAAGTGTTCGAAATCGGGTCGATCGACTGGCACTGCATCAGCTGCGGCGAACGGATCGATCCCGTTATTCTCATCCATCGTCAGGTCCATCCACCGGAGGATCTGGTGCGCGAAGAAGCCATGAAACCATCCATCGGTCACGGCAAACGCCGTCTGAACTGAACCTTCCTTCTTGGAATCGGGGGCGTCACAGCCCCCATCCAATTCAAACCGAACGCCGGTCTCCATACGCAGGCAGGTCTGACCAGAGGACACTCCGTTGTCAGAAGGGAATAGGTTTGTCGTGTTGATCATGCTCTGTCATCCTTCGGGTCTGACGAGGAAGAAAGCGATATTTGACCGCATCCAATGATTGAGAGGACTCCGATGCCGACCAAAGAAGAGTTACTTGCAAGGGCGCACAAACCGGCCGAGGAGTCTCGGCGACTCCATGCTTTTTACAAAGGGAAGATTCAGACGTTCCCGAAATGCCCCATTCGCAGTCTCGAAGACTTTGCCTTGTGGTACACGCCGGGGGTGGCGGCTCCCTGTCGTGACATTCACGACACTCCTAGCTTGGTGTACGAGCTCACGAATAAAGCCAACAGTATCGCGGTCGTATCAGACGGGACGAGGGTGTTGGGGCTGGGGGACATCGGTCCGGAGGCTGGCTTGCCGGTCATGGAGGGCAAGGCATTGCTGTTCAAGTACCTGGGTGGGGTGGATGCCGTGCCGATCTGTTTGGGCACCAAAGACACTAACGAGATCGTCCGAACCGTCAAGCTGTTGGAACCGTCGTTCGGCGGCATCAACCTCGAAGACATCGCAATGCCGAAGTGTTTTCGTGTTCTTGAGGAAGCGCGCCGTGTCTGTTCGGTTCCGGTCTGGCATGACGATCAGCAGGGAACCGGCACCGTGCTGTTAGCCGCCTTACTCAATGCGCTGAAGATTATCGGCAAAGTGATCGAGGACATCCGGATTGCCATGATTGGCATGGGTGCGGCGAATGTGCCTACCTATCGATTCTTGAAGGCGACAGGAGCGGATCCGGCGTTGATTGTGGCCTGTGACCTGGGAGGTATTCTCGGCCCTCACCGCATCGACTATCGGGACAATCCTGAATTCGCCGAACAATGGAAGGTCTGTTTCGAAACGAACGGGGAGGGCCGTCGGGGTGGGATCCCAGAGGCGCTTCGAGGCGCTGATGTCTGCATCGCCTTTGCGGCTGGGGGAATTATCAAGCCGGAATGGGTCGCGACCATGGCGAAGGACGCCATCGTGTTTGCTTGTGCCAATCCGGTTCCCGAGATCTGGCCATGGGAGGCGAAAGAAGCTGGGGCCAGGATTGTGGCAACCGGCCGTAGTGATTTTCCCAACCAAGTCAACAACTCCTTGGTGTTCCCCGGTATCTTCCGAGGCACGCTGGATGTCCGCGCCCGCACGATCTCGGACGAGATGGCGATCGCGGCCGCGATGGAACTGGCCCTCTTCGCGGAAGAGCGCGGAATCAATGACGACAATATCATCTGCTCTATGGATGAATGGGAGGTGGTGCCGCGCATTGCCGCAGCCACCGCCATGAAAGCACAAGCGCAGGGGTTGGCACAGCTGAGCCGCACGAATGTGCAGGTGATGGAGGGGGCAGCCAAACGAATCAGACAGGTGAGGGAAACCGTTCGTCTCGTGATGAAAGAAGGGGGCATTGTGCCACCACCTGCCTAATATGGGGCGTGAGGCGACATTGATTTCTGAGAACCAGTGATTACTTCAAACAGTGAAGGAGGTGCGTAGCCCGAGAGAGGTCGGCAGCCTCAAGTTGGTGACTCGCTCTTGTACAGCCAGCGCGCAAAGGGCTGCGGGCGCTGTTTCCGTCGCGGGGTCACAGTTCAAGGGACGCGCCATCGATCGTCGGTGCCACTAGGCACGGCCGTCGTGTCGGCCAGATCGAAGAGTGAGGCGCGGGGCAATCAGCCTCATGCGACTGAAGGATTGCCGAACATGATCCTGGCCAGATAACAGTCCCCGCGGTTCTGTGTAAAGAGCGGGCCGTTTGTTCATTGTCTTCTCCCACCATATCACCCCTTCAGGAGAAAGCAATACACAACCCACGTTGTTATGAGTGCTAAAAAGTGTAACACCTTTGCTTGGAAATCATCCCCTCGAGGGAAAAAAGGCAAAGCGGAGGCGGGTCCAGAGAGCTCTTTCGCACTTGTGGAGGTCTTGGAGGGGTTTAGGCTTCCCGCTCGGTACCGGCGGGCCTGCTCACCGCCCCAGCGCTCGACCTCGATTCCCTTGAGTGTTCCTCTCACCGAGGCCTCCGCTCAAGTATAAGGTAGTGCCGATTTATCGAGAGTCAACCTGAGAGCCTTCATCCTGACCGCTCTCTTTGGGGGACTTCATTGGTTCATCATCAGGAACTTGACGAGCTATGCAGCCGGATGGGTTCAGCAACGATTGCCACTGAGACGGCAGCCGGTGTGAGCATGTAATCGTCAGGTGCAAAGAGTCTCTGACCTACCGAAGCGGATCTCTTTCCCACCATCAGTTGTCGCATTCCGCGACAGCGATCAGCGAGCTTCCGTGGAGTTTTTCCCGAGGCTCTGGAAAGGCCGCACTGAAGACTGTACGAAGTCACGTGTTTTCAACACATTCAGCAGGAAAACAGCCTTGCTGTCCAAGATTAGGCGAAGGCCAACATGGGTTGCGGATGGTCCTGGCGATGGGGTGGCGTGGTGAACAGTTCGTCGAGCCAGGCCATTAAATCACGATGGGTGAAGAGGTTCATACGCAGCAGCGCCACGAGATTCGCCAAACTCCAGCCGAACCGGGAGGACCGTTGCCGAGACCGCAAGAGCAACATCGAGATTAATGCGATCCAAATCTGAGTCTTGACCGCATTGGCCGAGGTGCCGACGAACGTTTTGATCCTCAGGTTCTGTTTGAGCGCTTTGAAGAACAGCTCGATCTGCCAGCGCTCCTTGTCGATGGCGGCGATGGTGGACGCGCTGAGGGCAGGATGATTGGTGAGAAACACCAGGGTGTGTCCCGTGTCCTCGCGGATCGTCTCCACTCGGCGCAGCCGATGCGGACACTTGCCTTGGGCCCCTGGGCCGGTCAAGCGGATGGTCTGATCCTAGATGATGTGTCGGTGCTGCGGCACCGCGTGTTCCTCGACGATCTCGAACTGGGCATTGTCCTTCATGCGGGTGACGAAATAGATGCCGGCCTCCGTCCATTCGGCGAACAGCCGGTAGTCGTTGTAGCCCCGGTCATCCACCACGATGGTGCCGGGCGTGAAGGCGATGTGCCAGGCGGCCTTGACGTCGGCGACTGTGCCGTCAGTCACCAGGCCGAAGCACGGCAGAGAGCCGTCGTGGTCGAGCACCAGGTATAGCTTCACGGCATCTTTCGTGCGGCGGTATTTCGCCCAATCGGACATCGACAGGCACAGATCGATCACGGTCGAGTCGAGACTGACCGGTTTGTTTTTGAAGCGGAACTTGTGTGTGCCCTGCGCCTTAGCGGCCACCGTCTCGAACAGTCGATAGAAGACCTTCTCGAACAACTGCCACGGCCGGTGGCTGTTCGCGTAGGACAGCGAGGAGCGGACCGGGACCTCGATGCCCAGGTGGGCCAGCTTGCCTTCGCGGCTCTTCAGCCCGCCTTCGATCTCCCGCAGCGAATGAGCGCGGCCCAACTGACAGAACAGCATGCCCACAAACTGGCTCCAGCTCGATACGCCCTTACTGCGATATTCGGCACCCGTGGCTGTGACGATGCGTTCGAAGTCGGTGCGCGGGATGAGCTTGAGGATCTGACGGGACATGCTGCTGGATGCGTTCACGTTGGGTCTCCTTCGGTTGGGTGCGGGTGGGTTTGGCGATTCACCGGCTCCCTACACCGTTGGATGACCCGACGTCTAAGCTGTTTTGGACAAGAGTGATCTATTAAAGAAGTCGAATCGGTTCTCGGTAGCTGGCGATAAGATATGCAGTACTGTAGAGAGCGACGCTAACGCTGAATCTGGGGACTTTGGCAACAGTTTACGCGACAGCGTTGTCCTAATTTTCCCCCGATCTGCTCACAGGGAGTCGTCATGGTGATCACCCGAACCGCCCAACTGCCGATTTTTCTTCTCGAATATCAGGCTATTGGAACCATCGTGCCGAGAATGATCGCTCAAAGGCACTCAATTTGCTCATTCCTTCAGTTGTTGAAGATGCTCGCGCCCATGGCAGGAGGGAATGATGGGATACCAAGCCACGACCACCGAATTGATTTTGGACGCGTTAGCCGTCGCTGAAGAGAGCGACTGCCCGTTCGAGGAACTCATGAGTGCCTGTTCAGGGCTCACCTGCAACCAGATTGTTGTGGAGCTGGATCGGCTCAGTCGAGAGGGCCATATCGGACTCAGCCATGACAAGCCCGGAATCTATCGTGTCAGATTGTCGAAGCCATCGAGTGCGGTCTCGACCGTCATGGGTCGGAGAGGATTCGTAGAATCTGATGGAAGGGTCTTACACGGATGATAAGTGGATCTAGCCGCGCAGCTGAGAAGAGAGTCTTCCCTGGTGACCATGCGCTTGCATTGATGGGGCGAAGCCTGCTCGTCGTGGGGATCATGCTGGGAATGAGCGGCTGTGTGTCTCCTCAATCGATCGAGATGGGCTCCTATGATCCAGCCTATGATCAGAAGGCCATTGCTGGCTACTACCGAAATCAATCCGTTGCGTTGCGCGAGAAAGCCCATGCGCAAGCCACGGCAGCGGTGCGTTACGAAGCGCTCTTCGGGCCTGATTCGGATCTGGTGTCAGGTGCACGTGCGCTGGCTCGCTACTATGAGCAGACCGCTCAAGAACTCGAGCGTGTCGCCGAAGCTCACGCGTCCGTAGATCGAGCCGGGCGACGCACAACTGTTGTCCAGTAGGTCAAGGAGGTTTGGCTGAGCGTAGGATCTGCGGAGAGGAGGACCTATGAAATATGCTCTGAGAGCTCGCACACTTCTTCTTTTGATTCCGATACTGATGGTTCTCCACGGCTGCGGGACGACGGTTGACCCAGGAAAACGAGGGCTGCGGTGGCGTCCTCTGAGCGCCGGATTGATGAAGGAACCGCTCAAGGAGGGGTTCTACTGGCAGGCGCCCTGGAACGACGTGTTCGTGTATGACACGAGATGGAAAAGTTTCAAGGAAAAAGTGGATGCATTGACGGCGGACGATTTGCCGGTCACGGTGTATGCCGCGATCACAATGCGTCCTATCCCGGATGAAGTCTATTTTCTCGCCCAGGAAGTAGGGCCTGACTGGTACAAGCAGTTGGTTCAACCGCAACTCTTGTCGGCGGTGCGCGGCGTGGTTGCAAACTACTCCATGGTCACCCTTCCGGAGCGCAGTAGCGAAATCGGGAACAAGATCGAGGCTGTGGTCGTCGAAGCGTTGAAAGGCCGACATCTGGACGTCTACAACGTGGCGCTTTCGGAGATGGAATTTTCTCAGATGGTCTTGAGGGCCATCGAACAAAAGCAGGCGAAGGAACAGGAGAAAGAGCAGAAGAACTTCGAGGTGGTCATTGCGGAGCGCAACGCCGAGATTGCCAGGATTCAAGCCAAGGGCGAGGGCGATTCGCTGAAGATTCGCGCGGAAGGCGAGGCCGACAGCATGAGGATCCGCGCCACTGCGCAGTCGCAGGCGCAGGACATCATCACCAAGACGCTGACGCCGGACTACTTGAGGTTCAAGTTATATGAAAGCCCGAATGCCAAGACGATCATTGTGCCAGACAAGCTCAATATTCCGCTCATCGTCAATCCTGGTGCCGATCAAACGCGATAGAAATCGTGATCGCGCCGCTCATGAGGGAGGTAACGATAGTGGCCAAGATATCTAGAAACGGAGAGAGGCGTTGTCGTGCGTTGCTGTGGCTGATCGCCATTGTCTTCCTGACAACAGTTAGCTGTCGTCCCAGCCACCCTCCCCATACGCCTCAGCCCTTCGGCATGGGGGATGTGACAGGAGGTTCGTCTTTATCGGTAATTCCGCCGCGCTGAGGAAAACGTGGGTCGGCCTGCTCGCGAACCGCCATGGATGAGGATCCTCCCCTGCTGCCAGCTCGTTCAAACTCTTACCCGGCAGGGAATTGACTCGGAGCTGAGACGCAACGCGAGAGCAATCGCTTTCAGTGGATCTGCAATCGTGCTTATGCTCCTTTCGGCCTGCGCTTCGCCGGTCAAGGGTTTGTGGCCTCCACCTCCGAACTCCGTTCAGCAAACTATCTATGTGTCGCTCGATACCTGGCATGCGATGATTGCATTCCCGATTCAACGAGAAGGTAGCGATCAGCCGTCAACATTCAGTTCCGAGGATGGCACTCTCCCTCAGTCCTCAGCTCTCAGTTCTCAGCACTTATACGAAGAGTGGGGCTATGCGGAGCGCGCCTGGTATCTGGAAGGCAAAACAGGATTGACAGGCGTTGTGCGAGCCCTGTTCTGGCCGAGCGAAGGCGTCGTCGAAGTGGGGCACCATGATCGAGTCTGGGCGGACCGCACACCGCAGCCACCTTCAGACCTCTTCTCATTTCGTTTGTCGGAAGAAGGCTATCGGCGCTTACGCCGGCATTTGCAAGCAACCCTGGTAAACGAAGGACCAGTCGCCACCGTCGGACAATCGGCGTTCTATCCAGCGAAAGATTCCTATCACCTGCTTCATACCTGTCATCAGTATGCTGCGCTGGCGTTGCGTGAGGCCGGCTTGCCGCTCTCCCCATTCTTGGCCTTCAGCCGAGCGAGCCTCGAGTGGCAACTGCGGTACGCCGCCCGGTTTAATGAGAAGCAACCGACGGATGTTCCTACTGCTGGATCCCGATAGATTGAGGGGCTGTCCTAGCAGGCTGCGGAAAAACTCGCTCGTTCATTGGGCGAAACCCGTAGAAAGCACGATTTCCTTCTGGGCAGGTGAAATGTCTCAGCATGGGCAGTTCGCCTGTCCTAGTCGAAGCAATTGCGGTTTTCGAGTAAGTCGGAGGTCGTTCCAGATACTGAAGTTGACGCTTCGAGGGAGGCCTCAAAAACGTTTTTCCGCAGCCTGCTAGGACAGCCCCATTGTGAATTGCGACAAAGTCACTTCAGTGCTCCTGCAGCATGGCGAATGGTACGAAGGCGACCCTGGGACGTTTACGTCCATTCCCGAGGCAAAGGTTTTGTCCGGGCACCCGAGAACGAATGCCTTTGCGTGGAAAAGCCACGGCCAGTCTCGCGTGTCCCTACAGCGGGCTCGTCCTCGTCCGCTATTCCAAGTGAAACGGGACACTCCAGAGGCGTTCTCCCTTTCGTGAGGCACCTGCCGCCTGCTTTTCTGTCTGCGCGTGTAAGGGACTGGCGTGACGAGCGAGACGCGAAGGGGTGTTGAACTGCTCATCGCGCATTTCTCGTCCGACGCGCGCGATGTGGATGGTCTGGTGGCGGCTTCCGCTCCACTTTGGCCTGCCCACGTCGGCCCAGGATTCGAGCCTCACCCCGTTACAGGATGACTTCGCAGGGTTGCAGAAAGACTTTGAGTGGGATCTCAAGGCCACGGTATCCGTGAATATGCCTGCCATGGACCTCTTTCACAGCGTTCAGCACCTGTGTCATGTGGATGTGATCATCTTCGAGCGCGACCATGAACAGCGTATTGCGGTCGATCGAGCCACCGGTTCCGGAGACCGTCCCGGTTTGACCACTGCCTCCCACACCCTTAATCATCGTATAGCCCTTGATCCCCAGGTTCTGAAATAGGGCGAGGATCTCCTCTTCAAGTTTCTCCCCACAGACAATATGCAGCATCTTCATGATCGTACTCCTGGACCGTTGTGCCGTGGGCCGGCTGGTCCGTGATAGGGTGGTCTTGCTGCCAGGCGCCGCGTGATTCTTGATGATCCGCCCCGCCCATCCATCATTCAGCTCCTTCTGAGACGTGAGCGCTCTAACCCAGCGCTTATCGTGGTGCCAGTCGAGACCGTTACGCCTCCTGTTCGCGCACGAACTGCCGCGCGCGACGCAGGTCATCGTGCGTGCAGAGGTTCAGCTCCAGCAGCAGATGCTCCAATGCCGCGACCCGCGCCGTCACCTCCGGCAGCACAATATCGATCCGCTCCGTCAACTCGTCTACCCGGAGGCTGAGTCCGGATTCCGTCGTGTTCTTCGCCGCAGCCTTCGTCGCACGCCTGCGGGGTCGGTTTCGTCTCATCGGACTCGCAGTTTTCTTCTTGAATGGCATCGCATGCCTCCTGGTCACGTGCATCTCTATGTGTCAGCAGCCGATCGGTCTAGGACCATTTTCGATGGAGATGGGGGAGTTGCTGCGCCCACTCTCCACAGCCGGTTGAAAGATGAGGATCTCGCCTCCGTCAACCCGCTCCCTTAGCGAGGGAGCCTTCTCCATTGTCCCTGTGACGAGTGCGTCTCAACCGTGAGCAGGTTGGCCCGCTTGGTGAAGGGCCTGGTCCGAGAGCCGCACCGTATAGAGTCCTCGCCCTTTGGGCGTCAGTGAGAGCGTGCCCTCGCGACTGAGACGATCGATGGCGATGAAGACCTGGTTCCACGTGAGATCCGGGCACTCAAAGGCCACCTCATCGAGCATCTTGTCGGGCGATCGGACAATGACTTCCAGCACGCGATCATCTGTCTCGTAGTGCGTCAGCATAGGGCTCCTCCTGGTGGGAGGTGAGATGCGATGCTTCGCTCCAGCGTATTACAAGTATGGCATTGCAGTATGAGTGCCAGATCACACCAGCGGAACAACCCTAGAGGAGATTAGGAGAATCAGGGACGGATCCGTCGCTCGACCAGGGCGTGGGGCCTCCACGCTACTTGAGCCTTGTGGTGTTTCGGGACAGCGATGCAGGAACGGCTGTCGCTCTTGTCCCCACAGAGATCCGCTCGAGCAGGCCTGGATCAGGTGGATGGACAGGCGTGGCAAGACGGAGAGCGGTCTCGATCGAAGGGTGCGTTATATCTGGGCGCTGAGCAGAAATGAAGACCAGAGGAGGGGTCAGCAACTGTCTGACTGGGCCAGAGGATTGGAGTCAGGTAGGCGTGAGTATGGACTCATTACAACTCTACTCACTACCTTCTCCCCCATGGTCAGCAAGCCATACCGCGACGTCTCTGGCGGGTTCTATCAGGCCCTCACCTACGGCAATTGCGCGCCACGATCTTCCAGGACGACGCGGATTGCCACGCGCATTTAGAGCGTTATTGCTAACGCGATGGCGTGACGCTTGCCTACCCCCCCCCAATTTGTGACGCTGTCGGCAAGCCAGAAGCCGACACCACGACGTTGGTGCCAATGACGACAGTCATCGAATCTGGATGGCCGCAACTTCAGCAACGAGGTAGGCATGGCGAGGGTGCGGGCATGCAGGAGCGCTTGCATGGTTTTCGGGAGGAGGAACGAGGCGTCCCTGTGACGAGGATAGATTAGGTCAGCTGAATCGTGAAAGGGGTTGAGATGGAATCGACGTGGCAGCTGCGAGACCGAAAGAAACCCGAGAAAATCCGGACACCGTTTCCCTTAACCAGTTAGAATATACGGATAGTGATGCCTGACACTAGAACCTATATTCATGGGAGGTACTATGACATCACGCAGGATGTCCATCGTGTCGATGTTGGTTTTGGCCCATACAGTGCTTCTGTTCGGCACAGCCGGCTTGGCGGAGACTGGGTCGCACGACCCCGGCGTTCTGCGTCAGGAACTGGACGCGGTCAAGACGGATCTTGAGACGATCAAGAAACAGTTGAGCGAGATTCAAAAGCAGTTCGCGCAGCGGCAGGCACCGCCGCCACCGGGTCCTGTGACGATGAGCGTGGGCGATGGGCCGGTGCTTGGCCAGATAGATGCGCCGATCACGATCGTCGAGTTCTCCGACTATCAGTGCCCATTCTGCAAGAGACATTTCACGAACACGCTGGGCATGCTCAAGACGAATTATATCGACACCGGAAAGGTGCGGTACATATTCCGTGATTTTCCGCTCGATTCCATTCATCCCTATGCCCGCAAGGCGGCGGAAGCGGCCCATTGTGCGGGCGATCAGGGCAAGTTCTGGGACATGCACGACACGATGTTCCAGAGGCAGGAAGAACTCAAGCCTCACAACTTGCGGGATTTTGCCCGGGCCATGCAGCTCGATCTTGACGCGTTCAATGCCTGTCTGGACGAAGGCAAGTATGCGAAGAGGGTTGAAGCGGACGTGGCAGCAGGCTCCGCCGCCGGGGTCACCGGGACGCCGGGGTTTTTCGTCGGCAAGACGAAGCCGGACGGCACAATGGTGGCGACCTTCGTGAAGGGCGCACAGCCTGCCTCGGCCTTCAGCCAAGTGATCGAACGGTTGCTGGAGGAGAAGATGCCATAACGACCGAGAGCAGGGGGAGCAAGGAACGAGGGCGCGCGGCCATTAAGAGGGTCGGGCGCCCTCGTCGTCTGGGCTGAATGGGGAACATTGGAGGGTGAAGTAAAACACTCATGGTCAAACATCCGGTGGTCTTATCACGCAAATGTGTCGCGGTTCTCTGCGCGCTGCTCCTCCCGGCCGGCTGCGGGGAGCCGATGCAGTTTGAAAACGCCGGCAGCAAACATGCATTGGCGGAAGATCAGCAGGCCTGCGATCAGGAACTGCAGACGCCTGCCTGGGCGCAATATGTGAGAGAAGCCAAGGGCCGGCTCGATCCCTGGCAGGTCTGTATCGAGCGCAAGGGGTGGAAGCGGGTGGATCGCCCGGCGCCGCCCTCTGCCGGTGTTAAGTTGTGAGATGGGTCCCCGCCGAATGAGCCCCGTGCGAAAGTAGTTCTCTGGCAGCCCATGCGCCAAAGAGGGTGAAGGCGCTATTGTGCCATAGGGCTGAATATACCTACATCGAGGTGCGAAGCTCCCTATTGAATTATAGGGCCATACTGCTAAATCCTTTCTGTAATGTTATGGTCCCGCCGCCAGAACGGTATCCGCCTATTGCTCAATTACGGGGCGAGCGAGTTGAAATAAAGAGTCCGGGGAGGTACCAAATGGAAAGTCGCCCACCTGTCACACAACTCCGGCGTGCTCGTCGGAGTAGTATCGCTGCCGCCTTGATCGGCAGCGCGGCTGTACTGCTCCTGGCGGCGCCGCGCGCGCAGTCAGGTCCCGGAGAGGTGATCGTCCCGCCGCACCATCCGACCGGTCATGCGCATGATCACCGTGACCAGACCTGGCCGCCCCAACCCCGCGGCCTCCAGAATGTAGTCGATTTTTCGCAGCCTGGTACTGAGGCATCGCGGCGCGTGAAGTTCCAGCAGCGCTTTGGCGAGCTGGAACGGCATGGCGAAACACATACGGATTTTCAGGGTGCGTTGGGCCGGCGGTTTACTCGCGTTGGCGTCGTGGATGACGAGGACAAAGCCGGCAAAGCACGCGGGAGCCGCTTCACCTATTTCAGCCATAGCCACAACGCGACGGTCGAGGTGCTCGTCGAGAGTGGGAGCATCCAATCGGTCACATCAAGCCCGGCCAGCGACTATCAGCCCGAGATCACCGATGAGGAGATCGCGGAGGCGACCGGGCTTGCCCGTAAGCATTTTGTGAGCCTCGGTCAGGCGCGCATCAGTGCGCGCCTCCCGGTGTTGAAAGGCTACGGCATCCTCGCGTACCACCCGGAAGGCAAAGGGTTCTACGAGAGTCGCGTGATCTATGTCTCCTTCCACGCAGAGGATGACGCGCCGCCGGAGTTCATGGCGTGGGTCGACCTCACCCACCAGACCGTCTTGAAGACCCGGGAGGAACGATGATGCGGACCCGATCGCTACGCAAGTCGGTGGTTCTCGCGCTCCTAGGCATGGCGACACTGGTCAATGTGCAGGCGACCGAGGCGGTGACGTGGAAGGGGTGGAGCTTCGACTACGAAGTCAGCGGCAACTTCGACGGGCTCTCTCTGAAGAATGTCACCTATCAAGGGCGTACCTTGATCCATAAGATCAGCTTGCCGGTGGTCCGTGTCTTTTACAACAATAATGTGTGCGGGCCCTATGCCGATCGTCTGGGAGGAACGCTCTCACCAATCCCCTGGGCGAACAATGCCACCGTCGCCCAACGTGAGTTCACGCTGGACGGCCGCCAGTGGTACGAAATCGGCATTCTCGATCAGATCGGGAACTACAGCCTGTATCAAGTCTACTATCTGAGCAGCGACGGCATTCTCGATGCACACATTTACAGCAAGGGCCTGCAGTGCGTCGTCGACCATATCCACTACCCGAACTGGCGCATCGACTTGGACGTCGACGGCCCGGCCAACGACCTGATCGAGCACAACACGGGGACGGGGTTTGAGACCAATGCCACGGAGTTCGACAGCAATGCCGCGAGTGCCGCGAACCACGGCTGGC
>JAOUGT010000280.1 GCA_029865485.1 Nitrospira sp. | reverse complement strand
TGGTTGAGAGCCAGATGGTTATGGGCAAGTTGTCCGGGCGGCATGCCTTTCGGCAGCGGTTGGAAGAGTTGGGATACAAGCTTGGTGAGGCAGAGGTCAATCATGCTTTTGAGCGGTTTAAGAAACTGGCGGACCACAAGAAGGAGATTTTTGAAGAAGATCTCGAAGTCATCGTCTCCGAAGAACTCTCAAAGATGGCCGATCGACTGGTCTTAAAGGGATTGCAGGTATCGAGTGGAACGGACCGGGTCCCAACCGCTACAGTTGAACTGGAGATTGACGGCAAACCGGTTTCGCAAACCGGAACCGGCGACGGGCCGGTGGATGCGGTGTACCGCACCATTGCGGCCCTGACACAGACCAAGAGCCGCTTGTTGATGTACGTCGTCAAGGCCATCACCGGCGGGACTGATGCCCAGGGTGAAGTCTCGGTGCGGGTACAGGAAGACGGACGCACCGTGTCGGGTCATGGGGCCGATACCGATATCATCACGGCGTCTGCTCGAGCCTATGTCAGTGCCTTGAACAAGTTGTTCTATCTGGCGACGCGACAGGCGCAAGGTGAGCAGAAGGTGAACTTGATTTGACGCGGAACTCCACGGTAGAGTTTATCGATGTGAGGTGAAGTCGATTCGATCGAGAGGGATTGTCCTTGTTCAAGGTGACCCTAGCGGATCGCCCCGAGTTTTTGGCCGGGGACGAGACCCGTTTGCGGGAGATTTTTCATCCTGCCAAACACCAGCTTTCGCTGAATTACAGTCTTGCCCACGGAACATTGCCGCCCGGTCAGCGCTCGAAGCGCCATGTCTTGGCTTCCTCTGAAGTCTATTACTTCATATCCGGACGGGGCCGATTGACGATCGACGATCAGGTCACGCTGATCGAACCGGAAACGACGATCTATGTGCCGCCGGGAGGACGACAGTTTCTGGAAAATACCGGGGAAACAGACATCGAGTTTTTGTGCCTCGTTGATCCGGCCTGGCGGATGGAAGATGAAACAATACTGGAGTAGCAGGCTGCGGAAAAACGATTTTGGCAGGCCTGAAATGCACAATGATGGAAAGTCATGAACTGACTGACAAGTACCAGCAGGCAGATTTTGGGGGGCATTCTGCCGGCGCATGAGCTGATTGCGCGATCGAAAGGAGTACCAGTGAAAGCGAAGATTGCAGTGTTGGCTGGAGATGGAGTCGGGCGAGAAATCGTGCCTGAGGCGGTCAAGGTGTTGAAGGTGATCGCGGAGAAATTCGGACATTCGTTCGAGTTTGCTTCCGGCGATATCGGCGGGCAGGCGATTGATAAGCTAGGGGTTCCGCTGCCGAATGACACATTGGCCTTGGCCAAGCAAAGCGATGCGGTCTTGCTTGGGGCGGTGGGCGGGCCGAGATGGGAAGGGCTGGAGTACAGTCTTCGACCGGAGCGTGCGCTGCTCGGAATCCGTGAGGCCCTTGGGCTCTATGCCAATTTGCGACCGGCCAAATTGTATTCGACACTCGTCGATGCCTCGACCTTGAAGCGTGAGGTGGTCGAGGGGATCGATATTCTCGTCATCCGTGAGTTGACCGGCGGGATCTATTTCGGCAAACCGAAAGGGATCGAGAAGCTACCGAATGGGGATGAGCGTGGAGTGAATACCGAAGTCTATACGACGGAGGAAGTGCGACGCATTGCGAAAGTCGCGTTTGAAGCGGCGCGAAAGCGGCGCAAAAAGGTCACATCGGTCGACAAAGCGAATGTCTTAGAATCCTCCGAGCTTTGGCGCAAGGTTGTGATCGACGTGCATGCCTCCTATCCGGATGTTGAGCTGAGCCATATCTATGTGGATAACGCAGCCATGCAATTGGTGCGAAACCCTCGGCAATTCGACGTGCTGCTCTGCAATAACATGTTCGGCGACATCCTCAGTGATGAGGCGGCGATGTTGACCGGCTCAATCGGGATGTTGCCCTCGGCGAGCATCGGCGCCAAGGTCGGGCTCTTTGAGCCCATTCATGGCAGCGCACCGGACATCGCGGGGAAGAATATTGCCAACCCCATCGCGACGATTGCCTCTGCCGCAATGATGTTGTCATACGCGTTTCAGCTTGAGAAGGAGGCGGACACCATCGAACAGGCCATCGTGAAAACACTTGATCTGGGCCATCGCACCAAAGACATTCAGAGCCCTGGAGCGAAGATCCTCGGCACGGTGGAGATGGGTGAAGCCATCGTTCGGAATCTGAGTTAGTCACTACCGGCTAAGCTATGGGAACTATTCTATCCACATGGATGATCAGCACACTTGCCGGGCGCGGGGAGCCAGGGTTCACAGGCGACGGTGGATCAGCACCAGACGCATGTCTGAACGAGCCGAAGGGTGTGGCGGTCGATTCCCATGGCAACGTGTATGTGGCCGATTCGGAGAATCATGTGATTCGCAAGATCGAGCGTGCCACCGGCATGATTTCGACGGTGGCCGGTATGCCGGCTGAGAGTCAGGGGGCTGAAGATTCTCTGAACCGTAGCGGAACTCAGGTTGCTGATGAAGATCCCTTTTCCGATAGTGGCCAGGAATCTGAGCAACAGTCGTATGTCCAGCAATCTGATTTGAGCGGAACGGTTAGGTATGTGATGACAGGAACCGCTTCACGACAACGATATGCTGGAGATAGTGGATTAGCCGTCGCCGCTTGTCTCAACTTTCCGACGGCTGTCGTGGTCGACACAGTGGGGAATCTCTATATCGCGGATACCATGAACCATCGCGTGCGGATGGTGGATGCTGTGACGGGTGTCATCACAACCTTGGCTGGGACAGGTCAGGCTCGATTCTCGGGAGACGGCGGTCCTGCCGCTCAGGCCGCACTCAATGAACCATCGGCCTTGGTCATGGGTGACGACGACAGGCGGTTGTATATCGCTGACCAGAGTAACCATCGGGTTCGGATGATTGATCTCAGGACGGGTGTGATTCAGACCGTGGCTGGAACTGGGGCGGCGGCCTACGATGGTGATGGGAAGCCCGGGATTGCGACAGCCTTAGCAGGTCCGAGTGGCCTGGCGTTGGCCAATGACCAGCTCTATATCGCTGATACTTTCAATGGGCGAGTTCGCTCGCTTCATCTCTCAACGGGGCTGATCTCTACCGTTGCAGGAGATGGCGGGTCCTATCGATATGAGTCGGCCTTGGATGCATCGTCAGCGAGCCTTGCACGTCCTACGGGGATTGCCATCGATCGCCAGGGGCGGCTCTTTCTGACTGACTCTGACAATCACCTCATTCGAGAATGGGATTGGGAATCGGGAATGGCAGTGTGTGTGGCAGGGAAAGGAATTCCCTGTTACTCTGGAGATGGCGGTCTCGCACGAGAAGCCGGTGTATGTTACCCATTCGGTATCGTTGCCGATCGCGACGGGACGTTGCTGGTGGCGGACACGTTCAATCATCGTATTCGCGCAT
>JAOUGT010000090.1 GCA_029865485.1 Nitrospira sp. | reverse complement strand
GAGGGGAAGATCCTGTCAGGTAGTCATACAAGCCGCACACTAACGAAAGTATAATCTCCACATGGAAAAGCGCCTCGTTGTTTTCTTAGTCCTCTCGGCTGCAATTGTCTTTGGCTATGAGTATGCGCTCAAAGGATTGGGCCTGCTACCGCCACCAACTGTTTCAGATCCTGCGGAATCAGTCCCTGCTGAAGCGACCGCTCCTCCCTTGACTAGTTCCGGAAGCGAGCCGTCAACTCCTGTGACTGCAAAAACTTCGGAACCGCATGGCGCTCTGCAGAGTGACGTTTCGAAGGCACCATCCGCTCGTATGGAGTCCGTCTCTGGAGAAACAGTTGAGATCGAGACAGAGCTCTATCGTGCCAAGTTCACCTCTCGAGGAGCCGTCCTGACGAGTTGGGAGCTGAAGCGATATCGCAGTAGCTCTGATGGGAAGGCCTTTGTCCAACTGGTTCGCCAAGGGGGCAAGTTTGCTGAGCCGCTCACCGTCACAACGGATGACGCAGCGCTGACGAAGGAGTTTAAGGATGGCCTCTACAAGGTGGAGAAAGATTTTACGACCTTGGACCAGGAGCACCCGACTGGCCATATCACGTTCTCCTATAGTAACTCCGGTTCCGGGATACGCCTCGAGAAAACATTGACCTTTCATGTCGACAGCTACCTTGTCGATATCAGCATGACGCCACAGGGACCGACAGGGCCTGTGAAGATTGAGCTGGGCACCAATTTCGGCGTGGTGGAGTGGGGTGAGGGATTCATCGGTTCTGTTGGGACCGTCTCGTTGATTGACAATAAACTTGAGACGGACGCCCCTGAGACTGACACGGAGCGTACGGGAGCCCTGGCTTGGACTGCCTTGCAGGACAAGTATTTCATCTCCACCCTCATTCCAAAGGGGACTGCTTCCGCTTGGCCCAAGAAACAGGGCGAAAAGCTCGTCTCAACCGGTGTTCGCATGAGCGTGGACCCATCTGGCGCACCGCTCGCATTGCAACTCTTTGCCGGACCGAAGGAGTTTGACCTCCTCAAAGGTTTGAATATCCGACTGGAAGATACGATTGATTTCGGATGGTTTCTGTTCGGTAGCTGGGACATTGTGAGGGCGGTCGCGAAGCCAATTTTCTCCGTGCTTCGTACGATCAATGAGTACACTCACAATTACGGTATCACGATTATTCTACTGACCGTTGCGATCAAACTGTTATTTGTCCCCTTGCAGTATAAGAGTTACTCCTCGATGAAGCAGATGCAGACGATCCAACCAAAGGTGGCTGCACTGCAGGAGAAATTCAAGGATGATCGTGACCGCTTGAACCGAGAGCTCATCAAATTGTATCGCGACCATAAGGTCAATCCCGTGGGGGGCTGTCTGCCGATGGTCCTTCAAATGCCGGTGTTTGTGTCTCTATTCAATATTCTCTATATGACGATCGATCTTCGCCAAGCGCCTTTAGGCCTCTGGATTACCGATCTCTCCGTTCAGGATCCCTATTACATCCTCCCTATTATCATGGGAGTCAGTATGGTGGTCATGCAAAAGATTCAGCCCACCACGATGGATCCCGCCCAAGCAAAGGTCATGTTGATGTTGCCCGTGGTCATGACGTTTCTCTTTATCAATTTTCCTGCCGGGCTAGTGCTGTACTGGCTGACCAATAATGTGCTGTCCATCACCCAGCAGTTTGTCACGGATCGGTTTTTCTTTAAGAACCGATCGGTTGCCCTGAGTACGGATGAGCCAAACAGTCCAAAATGACGCACTTCGGTCCTGCCTCAGACAATTAGGAGTCACGACTATGGTGAATCATGCCTATCGATGGAGCGTCTGAGGATACAATTTGCGCCATTGCGACGCCGATAGGTGAGGGCGGCATCGGGATCATCCGCATTAGTGGCCCAAACGCCACAGGCATCGCCTCACAAATTGTGCGGCTGCGCACAAACAGAGTCTTCGACACGCTCCCTACACATACACTACATCTCGCGGATATCATCTCGGCTCCTTGTCCTCAGCCAACCAGTTCTTCTGCGCGATCAGTGATGCAGGAGCGCATCATCGATGAGGGCTTGGTCGTCTACATGAAAGGGCCGCACTCATTTACGGCAGAGGATGTGGTGGAGTTCCATTGCCATGGAAGCATGACGATACTACGTCGCGTGTGTGAGGCCTGTGTCGTAGCTGGGGCTCGATTGGCACAGCCTGGCGAATTCACGAAGCGCGCATTCTTGAACGGGCGCTTAGATCTGTCTCAGGCTGAGGCCGTCTTAGACACCATCAAGGCCAAGTCGGAGTTTGCCCTTAGCATCGCGCAGCGGCAACTCCGTGGAGAATTGGGTCGTTATGTGCAGGAACTCCGCACTGGTCTTCTATCGCTACAGGCACTGGTCGAGGCCGGGATCGATTTTTCAGACGAAGACATTTCTTTCGTGTCTCGCGATGAACTGATCACTGGTCTCAGGAATACTGCGGCACAGATACAAAAGTTGCTGGATACCACCCAGACCGGGCGGGCGTTACGAGACGGAATACGAGTGATACTTGCAGGCTTTCCGAATGTGGGAAAGTCAAGCTTGCTCAATAGTCTCATTCATGACGATCGGGCGATTGTTACAGATGTTCCAGGAACAACGCGCGATCTGATTGAAGAAGCAGTGATCTGGAGCGGTCTCCCTATCACATTGGTGGATACTGCAGGGTTACGCGATACGGTAGATGTGGTTGAACAAGAAGGAATCAGGCGGTCCAAGGACGCCCAATCGCAAGGGGACCTGATTCTTTACGTGGTCGATGCAATAGAACTTCAGAAGAGTGGAATTCCGAATTCCCCTATCCCTGTGTGTGGCCCAAAGCATCTCGTTGTGCTAAACAAGATCGATGGACTGGCCCCTCTTATCAAGCTATCGCTTTGTAGTACCTTAGCAGAACGCTTAGACCAACGCATTCTCCCGGTTTCCACTAAAACTGGTGAAGGTCTTGAGGAACTCAAGATGGCCATCACCTCTCGGTTTCTCACCGCGTCTTTTGAAGCGGACGAAGGGGTGGTCATCTCAAACACCCGTCATCGTGTCGCATTGGAACAGGCCTTCACGGCTGTTATGCAGGCGTTGTCTTCCATCCAAGAAGGCACACAGGCTGAACTATTGTCAGTTGATCTCCATGATGCGGCGGATGCCTTAGGCGAGATTATTGGGACCATTACCTCAAACGATGTATTGGAACGGATCTTTTCTGAATTTTGTATCGGCAAGTAAGGAAACAGCGTGGCACACAGTTTTGACGTCATTGTAGTTGGAGGCGGACATGCTGGCTGCGAGGCGGCTCTTGCCTCAGCGCGGATGGGTGCGACCACCTTACTGTTGACGATGGACCTTTGTCGCATCGCACAGATGTCGTGCAATCCGGCCATCGGTGGGATTGCCAAGGGGCATCTTGTGAAAGAAATCGACGCGCTTGGTGGGGAGATGGGGCGTACGACTGATCAAGCCGGTATCCAGTTTCGATTTATCAATACGAGCAAAGGTCCGGCCGTTCGTGCCTTGCGGGCCCAGTGTGACAAGGCGTTGTATCGGCAGGCGATGCAAACAACGCTCAAATCGGAGCCCCTACTAACGATGACCGAGGGGGTCGTTGATCGATTACTGGTGCAGGGCGGAATAGTTGCCGGAATTGTCACAGGGTCCGGCGAGACCATCGGAGCAAACGCGGTTATTTTAACTTCAGGTACTTTCCTTAAGGGACTTATCCATATCGGCCTGCAACATTTCCCGGCAGGGCGTGCAGGTGAAGCGTCGGCCGAACACCTTTCTGATTGCATGCGGGACCTTGGTTTTGAAGTCGGCCGGCTGAAGACCGGGACGCCTCCCCGCCTAGATCGGAAAACCATCGACTTCTCTGTCATGATTCCCCAGCCTGGAGATACACCACCTCCTGCATTTTCTTATCGTACCAAGTCGATCACCACCAAGCAGGTCCTTTGCCACTTAACCTATACAGGAGAGGCAACACACGACCTAATTCGAGCAAACTTAGATCGGTCTCCTCTGTATAGCGGGGTGATCGAATCCACTGGTCCTCGCTATTGTCCATCTATTGAGGACAAGGTTGTTCGTTTTGCCGATAAACAAAGGCACCAGATTTTTCTTGAACCTGAAGGGGTGGACTCGAACGAGTTTTACCCAAACGGTATTTCAACCAGCCTACCGGTTGATGTCCAAGATGCCATACTTAAGACCATCCCAGGGTTAGAGAACGCGAAAATACTGAAGCCTGGCTATGCCATCGAGTACGATTATTTCCCGCCTCGACAACTCTACCGAACGCTTGAAACTAAAATCGTCGCAGGACTCTATCACGCTGGCCAGATAAACGGGACTTCTGGATATGAAGAAGCTGCTGCACAAGGCTTGGTCGCCGGCATTAATGCGGTCCTTAAAATTAAGGACCGTCCACCGTTTATTTTGGATCGCTCCCAGGCCTACATCGGCGTCCTGGTCGATGATCTCATCACCAAAGATGCCTATGAGCCATACCGAATGTTCACGTCGAGAGCTGAGTACCGATTGCTTCTCCGCCATGGGAATGCCGATCTTCGGCTCATGGAGATTGGGCATGGACTTGGGCTGATTTCTCAATCCATGTATGAAAACGTGTTACGCAAAAAGCAATTGATTGAGGCTGAAATCTCAGCCCTACAGCATACAAGACCTCAACTTTCCGAGCAGATTAGCTTGAGAACTAAGGGTACCTATCTCGAAAATGCCTCCTCTGTTCAATCTATGGCCCAGCTACTTCGAAGGCAAGAGGCTCGCTATCTTGATCTTATGAATACATTTGATATTCAACCGGTTGATGCCGATATCGCCGAAGAAGTGGAGCTTCAAATTAAGTACGAGGGGTACATACAGCGGCAGGTCCGGCAGGTTGAGAAATTTAAAAAACTCGAGAAAAAATCGATACCCAGTTCGTTTGATTACGACATGGTCTCTGGGTTCTCACGGGAAGTGCGTGAAAAACTCACTCGCATTCGACCAGAGACTGTCGGGCAGGCATCACGAATTTCAGGAATCACCCCTGCCGCTATTTCCCTGCTTCTTGTTGCAATTGAAAAATGCAGACGTCAATATCACCAGGGCTACTCCTAGCTTCCTGAGAATTCTCGATGGGCACCTTTTCTATTGACCTCCCATCTATATCGGCGTAAGTGTTCCACGTGGAACAACGTGGGGCACTCGAGCATCTCCTCCAAGAAGACTCAAGACAGATTGGCATATCGATTGATCCAGAGCAAACTCAACTATTCCTCGTATATCTGAAGCAATTACAGGCCTGGAATGAATCATTCAACCTTACTGCAATTACCAAAGATGAAGAAATTATTGTTAAACATTTCATAGATTCGTTAGCCGTTCTGAAAGCTGTGAATATCGAACCAGGATCTCATATCTTGGATATTGGTACCGGTGCCGGATTTCCTGGAATTCCGCTAAAAATACTCAGGCCAGATCTGTGCCTAACATTAGTCGAACCAGTGCAAAAAAAAATATCTTTTCTGCGTTTTCTCCTTGGCCTCTTACGGTTAAAAGGCGTTGATGTTTTTCATGGGACCGTGGAATTATTTAGTCATGCACGTCCTCAGGCAACGGCTTTCAACTACATTACGACCCGAGCACTCAATCCATCGCTTGTCTTTTCTACGGCACAAGATCTTCTGAATGAAGATGGCAAGGCGATCATTTATTCGGCAAGACCCCTTGATAGAGATTCGGTTCATCGTGATTGGGTTTTAGACAGCGAATACACATTTGAACTACCCCATGATCATGGATCTCGGACCATTTCTGCATATTCACATCGTTTGAATTTATCTCCTCTTACTGTTCCACGTGGAACATAATTTGGCCTAGGAGCTTTCCAGTGGGAAGAGTTATAGCAGTTGCCAATCAAAAAGGCGGAGTTGGAAAGACAACTACTGCCATCAATCTATCAACAGCGGTAGCGCTTGAGGGAAAAGCTGTGTTGTTGATTGATATGGACCCACAAGGAAATGCGACAAGTGGCCTTGGAATTGACCAAAGAACCTTGAAATGGAGCACATATAGCTGCCTTGTCAGGAACAGCACGATTCATGAATCAATAATAGAAACAACAGTTTCTGGACTCTCACTCTTGCCAGCCAATGCTGACCTCGCCGGTGCTGAGGTTGAGCTTGCTAATCTCGATGGTCGTGAAGGCCATCTTCGATCACTTATTGCTGATCTACGAGATAAATATGACTTTGTCTTTCTTGATTGCCCACCAGCGCTTGGTATTCTGACCATCAATGCGCTCACTGCGGCCAATTCGGTGCTCATCCCCGTGCAATGTGAATATTATGCCATGGAGGGTTTGACCAGACTCATTGGAAGCATCGATCTTGTTCGTCAATCATATAATCCAAACCTGGAGATCGAGGGGATTGCCCTCACGATGTTCGATTCTCGAATCAGTCTATCCAGGCAAGTGGCCGACCAAGTGCGCGCACATTTCACGCATAAGGTGTACCAGACCGTGATCCCCCGCAATGTCGCACTCGCGGAAGCGCCGAGTTACGGTCGCCCCGGAATCTTATACAACATGGCATCGTCCGGATCACAGTCATACGTATCTCTAGCTAAGGAGTTTATTTCCCATGGAGAAAAAGGCCCTCGGTAAGGGACTCGACGCTCTTTTGCCTCCCGCCAGATTGAGCAGGGCCGAAGACGCGGCCGACGTGCAACGAATCCCGGTCGGCCAAATTGTGCCCAATCGCTACCAGCCACGGCAAACCTTCCTTCAGCAAGAGCTCGATGGACTGACAGCCTCCATTAAAGAAAGCGGCGTCATTCAGCCCATTATGGTCCGCCGGAAGGGCGATGGGGTCTACGAGTTAATTGCCGGAGAACGACGCTGGCGTGCCTCCAAAGAAGCCGGTCTTACCGTCATTCCAGCCGTGATCAAGAACTGCACGGATCAGGAAGCCCTACTCCTGGCTCTTGTGGAGAATCTCCAGCGTGAAGACTTAAACCCCATGGAGACAGCTCGCGCCTATTTACGAATGATGAAAGAGTTCGGCCTCACACAAGAAGCTGTCGCGACCAAGGTGGGACGAGATCGTTCTTCTGTAGCCAATTTTATCCGGCTGACCCATCTCCCACCCGATATTCAGATTCTTGTGGAAGAAGGAACCCTTTCCACCGGTCATGCTAAAGCCCTCCTCAGTCTCTCCACTCCAGAAGAGCAACTCCGGGTAGCAAGACTGGTAACAGCTTCAACCCTGTCTGTTCGGGAAACAGAGAAACTCGTGGAGCAGTCTATTATCGGCAAAAAACCAACCACGAAGGCCCCTCGTACCGCACAATGGAGGGATCTTGAGGACCGATTGCAAAAACGTCTCGGAACAAAAGTGACACTCCACTCTCAAGGTCAGGGAGGAAAGCTCGTGATCCATTACTTTTCCTCCGAAGAACTTGATGGTGTGGTTGAAGCCCTCTTAGGCTAAGAGGAGCGATTAAGCCCCCGCTCCCCACCGAAACAGCAATATTTTCCTCACTTCACCTCAACCGCTAAATATCTCCCACAAACCGACCGATAGGGGACATAACGGCACCGCACGGAATGTTCTGGCAGGGGCCGGCCACATTGTGAGAGGAGGCGATCGTATGTGGAAAGATAAGCAAGATGGTAGGCGCACAGATGAGAATGACCTCGATGCGATGGGTTCGGCCCTCGATTCACCACGCCCCGAAACCGGCCAAGACGTCAGCGCCTTCGTCGGTAAAGGAGTCGTTTTTAAAGGAACCATTACCTATAACGGGACCGTTCGGATTGATGGAACCCTCGAGGGGGAAATCCATACGGATGGCATCCTGCTCGTTGGTGAAGACGCTATTCTCAATGCCAAAGTCACAGCCGGTACAATTGTGTGCAAGGGAAAAATCACGGGAGATATCACCGCACGAGAAAAGATGAAGCTCCGAGCGCCGGCCGTGATCAACGGTGGAGTCATGACTCCGATGCTCTCGATGGAAGAAGGCGTCTTGTTCAATGGAACGCTGGAGATGGAACAACAGGCTCGTCCGGTTCACAAAGAGACCCCGCTCCATGCCGTTAGCAACGGGACCGAGCCCGTAGTTCGGAGAATCACGGTTTAACGGAATACGACACGGAGTGGTGAGCGAGGAACACGGGTCAGACTCTCGGGAACCCGCTCGCTCAGGCACCACCTGTGCCGCCATCTCATCAACGGTCTTGTCACTAAGGAGCACAGAGCGCTCATGTGGGCCATCGGAGAAAAACAGGGCACAGAAGCCACTCCCAATGAAAACTTTACCTTCCTCAGCAAGGGTGTCGATTTTAGGGGCATCCTGAATTTTGATGGCACCATCCGCATCGACGGTCGAGTGGACGGAGAAATTAACACCAGCGGAACCCTCATTATCGGTGAGCAGGCCATTATAAAAGGGGTGATTTCAGCTGGAGTCTTGATCACTAGCGGTAAAGTCAACGCCACCATCACAGCCACCGCAAAAATACAAATCCAAAAACCTGGCATCCTCATCGGCGATATCCGTACACCCGGTATCTCAATCGAGGATGGCGCTCATTTCCATGGGATGTGCGATATGGGTGCCCATAAATGGGTGGAGGAAGAGTCTCCGTTCAAAAACGTTCATGACACCACAACCTATCGAGGAAAGGCCCGTTCAACCAACCTCTAGCCGTCATTCTTCATGCCCCTTCGTAACGAACCTCCTAAAACTGCTATCTCATGAAGTGCGAGGTGTATCTCGCACAAAATGACTACCTATGCTCTACCAGTCTTCGCTTCACGATTCACGAAGGACGGAAGACGGACGACAGAGCTGACCACGGCGGTGTATCCCAGAGTGCCATCGCCGAACATCAATAATGTGGACTAGCCCTTTCCCCAAGACCCCCGGTACAATGTGGGTTCTATGAGTCGCAAGTCGGTTCTCTTAGGGATGAGCGGGGGCGTCGATAGTTCCGTCGCGGCGGCGTTGCTCGTACGCCAAGGCTATGACGTCCATGGCGTCACCCTCCAGGTGTGGGAACATGAAGACGAATCGGTCGCCACATCAAAGAAATGGCAAGAACGAGGCTGCTGCAAGATTGGCATCGCGCGGCATGTTGCAAACCTTCTTGGGATCTCCCACGAGGTCATTGATGCGCGCCAGTCATTTCGTCACGCCGTCATTGATGATTTCGTCGAGGGCTATACCGCCGGCACGACACCCAACCCCTGTGTGCGTTGTAATGAACGGGTGAAGATTCATACCCTCATCGACCTCGCGCTACAACGAAGCTTCGACTATGCGGCAACCGGCCATTATGCTCGCTTGCATGACCGCCAAGGTTTCTCCGCCCTTTCGCGATCAGCCGATCTTCGAAAAGACCAAACATATTTTCTCTATCGTCTACGCGCCGAATGGTTACCTCGCCTCCTCTTTCCAATGGGAGGCCTGGAGAAAACCCTTGTCTGGAAAGAAGCCGAGGCGCTGGGCCTGCCGGTGGACGAACTCAAGGAGAGCCAGGAGATCTGTTTCGTGAGTCATGGGGATTATCGAACCTTCATCGAGAGCCAAGCACCGACTGCACGTAAACCGGGATTATTTATTGATCAGGAGGGCCGTCCACTCGGCCGACATGACGGGATCGCCTTCTACACGCCTGGCCAACGTCGAGGCCTGGGCATTGCCGCCGGACACCGCCTCTACGTGCACCAGGTCCATCCGGCAACCAATACGGTTGTCCTCGGGCCTGACGAATTGCTCCACTCAGCATGCACCGTCGCGGACCTTAATTTGTTTGCTCCAGATTTTATGTGCCACAATCAAGAGGTTCACGTGAAAGTCCGCTATGCCACTCCTCCTACGAGAGCGACGCTCACACCCTTAAACTCAACCGCTCTACACATCCAGTTCCACCAACCTCAACGAGCCCTCAGCCCCGGGCAATCAGCAGTCTTCTACGATGGTGACGACGTCCTAGGTGGCGGGATCATTCAACTCTTCCCACACTCGTAGGACGAACCGTTCTTCTTGACTTGTCCCTGAATGTTCATATAGCCTTTGGACATATTAATCCCGGATTCCCCTGCTTGGCCGTCATGCCATCGGCAGGTGAATCGGCCTTCTTTCGCCTGAGGAAATCATGTTCGGCTCATTTGGTTGGATGGAATTACTCCTGATCCTGATTATTGTGATGATCATTTTCGGGGCAGGGAAACTGCCTCAATTAGGAGAGGGCCTCGGCAAAGCGATCAAGGGGTTCAAGAAGTCCGTTCACGAGGCCGACGCGATCGATGTCACGCCAGGGGAACCGCCTTCGCAAGGCGGGTCTCAGCCTGTGGCTTCCACTCAAGTGGGGCCTCAATCTGAAGCTGCTGCATCGCCCAGATCTGCAGCCACCCAACCTAGTCAGATGAAACAAGGCTAACAACCCACCCATCCGGGTGGATAAATACATGACGGGCTGCCGTCGGACAAGTATCGCAATAGCCAACCATGTTTGGACTGGGTGCAAGTGAAATCCTGATAATTTTGATCATCGCCTTTCTCCTCTTTGGGCCGAAAGAGCTCCCAGAGGTCGGTCGTCAAGTCGGTAAAGCCATCAAAGGATTTAAAGATACGGCCGATGACCTTCGCAAATCTGTCGAGCCGGAACTCAACATGATTCAGCAGGAAGTCAAAATGGTCGAACAAGACCTTCAAGCTTCGTTAAAAGAAGCCGAAGAAGAGATCACGGCCGCACCGAAGCCGGCTGAGACGGGTCCAGCATCATTGCCAACATCTGGCGCCGTCTGATCGGAACGGGAGTACAACCCCTTTGATCACCCATAATAAGGAGAGGAACAGCCGACACCCCAACACCTCCTAGGTTCTCACTCACCAAGATGTTCGTGACGATGGTCGTCTAGCCTGACCCTGCTATTCACCCCTTTAGATTAGAGTAGGGTGCCCCCCCTCTTGGGCTATCAAGGCAACAATCCATCCGTATGACGATGAGAGACCTTGTTGGAATCGGGCTACCTGAACGCATGATGGAGCAATCGCAGGGTATGAAAACACTAAAGAAGTCCGGACATGGGAAGAGAGCCTTCGTACAGTTTGTGACACTGATGAGTCTCATCGCCGGTCATACGATAGCCCAGGCTGCATTCCAACTCCCGGAAGGTGAAAAAATCACGAATCCGATCGTGATCGGGCGAGGCATTCCCCAAAAGGAGTCGTACGAGCCATTCGATCCAAAAATAGGCCGCAACTTCGACCTGAAGAATCTCTGGATGCGAGCCGACCTACGAGTACGCCCTGAGTTCCGCAACAATGTCTGTTTCGGGGGAGGAATCGGGGCCGGCGGTAATTGCAATACCCTAAGTACATCTGGTCTTACCTCTATTACTGGAACTGCCAATGACCAGTTCGTCCAGCAGATGACTCGTTTGGGAATCGGCTACGACCTCTCCCCCGATATCAACTTTTACCTCGAATTCATTGACTCCCGCACCTGGGGAGGAAACGGATCACCAGTCGGTGCGGGAGGTGGAGGCGGTAATGGAGACCCGATTATTCACACCTGCGGTTCTACACCCAGTGCCGGGGGAAGACCCGTCTGTTCACTGGGTATACGAGCCGGTTATATGCTCATCCGAAACCTTGCCGGTATACAGGGACTTGGACTCAAAGCTGGTCGTCAATATATCGTCTTCGGCGACCAAAGCCTCTTCGGTCACTTTGACTGGGCCAACACAGGCTTCTCCTTTGATGGTGTGATGGTACAGTACAGCCACAGCATCATGGATACCCACGCAGGCTGGTTTCGGACGGCAGAAACAGACCTCGTTCAGGGAGCCCCCCTCGGAAGCGGAAACCCCAACATCACTGGAACAGGGCAGGCGAAGAACGGGGCAGGTGACGCCGACTTATTTATTCTCTATAACCAAATCAAGGCGGTCCCTGGTTTCCTCATTGAACCCTTCTACGTCTACTATAAAAATAATCTCGGAGGGGGAGACATTTCCGGACAAGGGTTGGGTACCCCAAAGCACGGCAATCAGACCCGCCATACACTTGGGACCAGAGTCGCGATGAAAAAGGGCTATTTTGATGCATCAAGCGAGGTGGTCTATCAATTCGGGCAGATGGGAGATACCGCTGCCAGTGCTAGCGGCCTCTGCGGTGATCCCGGCGGCGAGGGGAAATGTCTCCACATCAATGCCTGGGCCACCAGAAATTGGATTGGATATACCGCGTTTAACTTGCCAGGCAAACCACGTATTGCCTTCAATTTTGACTATGCATCCGGGGACGGTCGAGCAAATTGCACATTAAACGGCGCCTATGGGGATTGCAGAACAGCGAACACCTTTGAAAACTTCTTCCCCACAAATCATATCCATATGGGATACATGGATGTCATGGCGTGGAAGAACATGATGAGCTTCTCAGGTAACTTCCAAGCGCGTCTGACCCCGGACGACCATATCGAAGTGTGGTACACGAATCTGCACCTCGCGAATGCCAGAGATAACTGGTACCGCGCAAGTCAAGGGGTCTATGTCTTCTCACGTCCTGATAACACCGTGACCCATATCGGTGACGAAATAAGTTTCGTGTGGACCCATTTCTTCATGAACGGCATGGTCGCTTTTCAAGGCGGCTATGGGCATCTGTTTCCTGGTCCCTATATTTCCCATAACCTGGGACGCAACGCGGTTGGCCAAGACTGGGCCTATGCCCAGCTCTGGATCAACTTCTGAGGCAGCGTCTGGACCGTCAATGGCCCGAGCTTTTTGCCGGCCCAGCTCTACGAACAGACAGACCTCAGGTGGGAAAGCACCCCACTTTCACCAGACAGTCCTGAAGTTCTCCGTAGGTCTGTGTCACGGGAAACGCCGGGAACTCTTTCTGCAAGGGGTCAGGCGGCCTGAAGAAAACCCCCTTATCGGCTTCATATAACATCCCGATATCATTGTACGAATCCCCTGCGGCCATGGTGAAGAAATTCAGGGCCTTCAGCGAAGCGACGGCATGCTTCTTGGGATTCTGCATCCGCATGTGATAATTCACGATCCGCCCATCCAGGTCAATGT
>JAOUGT010000279.1 GCA_029865485.1 Nitrospira sp. | reverse complement strand
GCCGAATCGGTTGGCGAGGATGGGTTAATACGCGTTTTTTAGGTTTATGGGTCAGTCCGCATCAGCACAAGATCTAAGCCGTGTTAGGATCAAATCAGCCCGCGTTTCTGCAGATAGTCCTTATCGATGACCGGCGTGGTCTTAGACAGCTGGCTTCGTTCTTGGAGCAAGCGCTCGACGTACTTCCCGATGAGGTCAGATTCAAGATTTACGGTGTCGTTCACCTGCTTGAGACCCAATATGGTCACCTTGGCCGTATGCGGGATGATGGCCACGGAAAATCCGCTCTCGCTGACTTCATTGATCGTGAGACTGATGCCGTCGACCGTGATCGAGCCCTTTGAGACACAGTACTTGAGTATGTTGTGTGGAGCATCGATTGTCAGGACGATGGCATTGGCGTCTTGCTGCCGACTGCGGATCCGACCAACTCCATCCACGTGACCCGCCACCAAATGCCCGCCGATGCGCTCATTGAGCTTCATGGCTCGCTCGAGATTGACCGGCATGCCCACGGCGAAACTGCCGAGCGTCGTGACCGCAAGCGTTTCAGGCGAGACTTCCACCGAAAAGTCCCGCTCACTTCTCGCGACGACCGTCAGACAGATTCCATTCACGCTCACACTGTCGCCGATCTTGAGATCACTCATCACCGTCGAAGCCAAGATCGTCAGCTTGGCTCCAGCCAGCGACTTATTCATGACCGTAATCCCGCCCATTTCTTCGACAATACCGGTAAACATCAGTCTTTCCTCATGATGATCTGTTTCACTACATAGATGAACAGCACAAGCAGCACCACCACGCCCAGACCGGCTAACCCACCGATAATGAGATTCTCCGACGCGATTTCTTTCATAGTTCGCCCATTATATCCCAGCCACTAGCAGGATGCAGAAAAAGTCCGCCAGCTTCGTTTTCGTATCTCTCAGAGGCTCAACGTACCAAAGCATACGCCTCGCCACTTCCCTCGCTACGGCCGTGGTCGGCGAAATGCGCGTCTTGGCGCGCAGGGGTGGGCAGGTGAGAATCGAAGCCTTTTTGTACATCCTGCGGCTGTTCAAAATCGTCTTACACCTCGGTCTGCGCGCCAGCAGTGGTCAACACAAGTTTTTCTGTGGACCGTTAGTGCGGCCGCAGCCTCTCCAATCGCGTGATCGTCACCCAAAATACGCCGGCTGCGATCAATTGGATCCCAGCGATGATGGCGAAGGCCATAGGATAGCTGAGATTCGCAATCAGGATCCCGGCCAGCAATGGGCCGCTGGCATGGCCGATATCCATGATCGTCCCCTGCATGCCCATACCGGCGCCAAGCCGCTTGAATTCCGAACTGTCCGCGACAAGGGCTGACGAAGAGGAAGAAACGACGGCTTCGCCAAAACCAAACCCAGCAGACAACAAGAGGAGAACTGGGAACAATGTCACATTGGGGATACAGATAAAGGTTCCAGCGCAAATACAGAGCCCCAGAATGATGAGCGGCTGACGGCCGACTCGATCAGAGACTCGTCCCATAATTGGCTTCGAGAAAAAAGAGGTGCCGGCCTGCACGGTAAACAGGAGGCCAACTTCTCCCGGGTTCAAACCAGCCGCCACACCGTACAAGGGAAGAAACGCCATTAAGGCGCCGTTCGCGATCATCTTGGCGGCGTCGGTCACACTCGTAATCAGCACCTTGCGATTTTTGGCAACAGCAGCAAACCCCCTCCACATTTCAGACAATACGACGGCCACCCCCTGCTCCTTCCGCTGCGGCACCGCAACGTCCAGATGCAGGCTATAGAATAGCAGCATGCCGATGCAGCCGAAGATACCGGAGGTGATGAACGCGGCCGAAAACCCTGCTGCATGGATGAGATATCCCCCAAGAAACGGCCCCAGGAGAGACCCAGACTGCGTACAGGCGGTGTAAGTCCCGAGCGCCGCACCCCGCCGTTCACGGTACAGCTCCGCCACCGTCGCCAGCGCACTGGGTGCGAAGATGGCCGTCGCAAGGCCGTGCAGAAACCGAAGGGCGGTCAACGCATCCAGATCCGTAATGAAGGGATAGAGAAACGGCGGCAACCCGAAGGCCACCACACCAATCTTGAGCAACAGACGCCGTCCATAGATATCTGAAAGGGCCCCGGACGGCAGCTTCAACAGCACGCCTGTGAGAGTCGACACTGAGACAATCAGACCGATCCGCTCCGGACTCGCACCCAGCGATTCGGCGAACAAGGAGAGTGCCGGCATCCGCACCATGTTGTAACTGATGAAGGAAAAGATGCCGACCGTGCAGATCAGCATAAAACTGCGTGAGGTCGTCATGGGGTGGTGCTGGCAGGCGAGATCGCCGGGGTGGAGTCAAGTGGAGGGCCGAGCACGGTCCTCAAAAACACCAAATGCTGCTCAGACAAGGGTGGCGCCTTTTCCGCCTCACGCAATAGACGGGAAGGCTGCTGTCGCATGGCAACGCCTAATCGATGAACGGTCTCGACTCCCTTCTGGAGTTTGCTCGTCACCATACCGCGAATCAGCGGATGTAGAAAGGACACCAATCCCGACAGTAGGCGATTGTCCAATTTGGTATAGGCCACAATCGTACTGTCCATGTCTTCGTTCCCCAGGTGATCCCGCACGACCGTCATCCTGAGAAACACGACGGCTTTCCCTGTAATATGCGGTAGCAACCGACTTTCATGAGAGCCGTCCAGTAGGTAGATCCGAGACTCCGCGTCCTCATAGACCAGATGCACAAAGCCCCTTGTCCCTTCGCCATCATCGCCCCAAAATCGTCTTTCCCCCCAGGCTTGAGAATGATACGAACCGAGGCCAAGACGACGAATCAACGTGGCGGCAAACGGTGGCTCACCAAGCAGGTATCGATAGAGTGGCTCCGACATCGCCACCCGGATGGGACCGACCCGGGTGACTGTCGTATGCGACTTAATAATCGTGTGAAGTTGGCATGTCCATTCCGAAGGAATCCGCTCAACGGGGAACGTCAGGTCTCCATGAACGGGTGAGAGGCTGCAGCTCTCTGCCCGTGCCGTACCGGTGAAGAACACGAGGGCGACTCCCAGCAGAAGAGCCCATCGGCATGCCCCCTGTTCCCAGGTGAATCCCTGTACCACGTTCATGGATCCGGCGTTGGAACTGCAATGGGGAGGTGAATGGTGAAGAGCCGTTGGGGATCTTGCCTGAGCCTGGCTTGACGCAGCAAGGTTTCCACCGATGGCGTGACGGTCCCTGCAAACGATACCGCACCATTCGTGATCACGGTCAACGGCTTGGCCGGATCGATCAGAGTCTCGTTCAAAAACAGACTGTACCGTCGAACATGGTGCGTCTGTACCTCGATCCGATTTCCTTCTCGAATGGCGACATCCAGCTTCGCATAGACCCGACGCTTGATGCGCTCATCGCGTTTGTCTACCAAATCATCTGAAAACGCCGCGATGGGATCAGTCGAATCCAGGCGCACCCAATTGAACG
>JAOUGT010000278.1 GCA_029865485.1 Nitrospira sp. | reverse complement strand
ACGGTTTGGCCCGAATATCCGCGGGTGACTTTCATCGGGATGAACGAAGCAGCAGAGCCGCGTCTTTGGCGAAATAGGTGAGAATCAGGTCAGCCCCTGCCCGTTTGATGGCCAACAACGACTCCATCATCGCACGTGATTCATCGAGCCATCCCGCTTGTGCCGCCGCTTTGATCATGCTGTACTCTCCACTCACTTGATAGGCCGCCAGCGGGAGGAGCATACGGCGACGGGCAGTGGCAATGATATCGAGGTACGGCAATGCCGGTTTCACCATGATGATGTCGGCGCCTTCCTTGATATCCAGGTCGATTTCTCTCATCGCTTCCCGCGCATTGGCCGGATCCATTTGATAAGACTGTCGGTCCCCGAAGTGTGGTGTGGAGAAGGCGGCGTCGCGAAACGGCGCATAGAAGCACGACGAGAATTTGGCTGCGTATGCCAGAATAGGCACATTCGGAAAACCGGCGCGATCCAATTCCCTCCGAATCGCGGCCACGCGCCCGTCCATCATATCGGAGGGCGCCACCATGTCCGCTCCTGCTTCGGCATGGGTGCGTGCCATGGTCGTCAGGCAGTCCAGCGTCTCATCATTCAGGATTTTCCCATCCTTGACGATCCCACAATGGCCGTGGCTGGTATATTCATCAATGCAGACGTCGGTAATGACCATTAATTCAGGCACCTGCTGTTTGACGGCTTTGACGGCCCGCTGCACGATGCCGTGTGGATCTAGGCCTGAACTGCCACGTTCGTCCTTGTAGGCTGGAATGCCGAATAAAATGATGGCCGGAATTCCGAGCGCACGAAGTTCAGCCGCTTCTTTGACCAACAGATCGACGGACAGTCTGAATTGACCGGGCATGGACCCGATCGCTTCACGACAGTCTTGCCCTTCGATCACAAACAGCGGAGCGATGAAATCTGCCGGCGAGAGGTGCGTCTCCCGCACCATCCGCCGTAGCGGTTCTTGTTCCCTGAGCCGACGCAGGCGATGGATTGGAAACCCCATGGTGAGGATCCTTACTTCCTAGGGAGATTGGTTAAGAAGACCACCAGGTCTCGAACCGAGATGATCCCGACCAGTTGGCCGTCCCTGGTCACACCCAAATGACGAAGGTGCGACTGGGCCATGAGATCATTGGCGTCCAGCAAGGTCTTGTTTTCTTCGATCGTCATGATGGGCGCCGACATAATTTGCTCAACCGTCGTTTTGGTCGCGTCCGCTCCGGCCGCGACGACTCGGCGCATCATGTCCGTATCCGTGATGATGCCGATGATCTCGCGGTCATTCGTCACGAATAAACTGCCGATTCCACGATCGCGCATGATCCGGGCTGCCATCTGCGTGTCGGTGTCGCGTGGCACAGTCACAAACTTGTCTCGGGGAATCATGAATGACTTCACAGGAACCATGGTACGCTCCCTCCTTCACGATAGGACTGGCCCATATGGCATGGGCCGTCGGGTTACTGCACAACACCCGCGGCGCACGGCTCGCGGCTCTCATAATGGTGGGCGATGGCATCCACCAGTGCAGGAATGGTATTTTCGCTCGGCATGATAGAGACCGTCAGGCCGAATTCCTCCGCCGTCTTGGCCGTGATGGGGCCGATGCAGGCAATGGTGACGGATCGTAAGAGCGGGCCCACGGCATCCATCCCTCCTAGCATAGCAACAAAGTTTCGGACTGTGGAAGAACTTGTAAAGGTGACGACATCCAGGCGATGGTCTCTGAGCTCCTGCCACCAGTCTGCGGCATTCATATCCGGGGTCTCGGTTCGGTACACGTGAACAACATCGACATGCGCCCCATTGGCACGAAGCTCGTCCGGCAAGAGCTCCCGCGCCACTTCGGCCCGGGGGATCAGGATGCGGGAGGTTCTGATCTCCTGCTGACTCAGTGCGGCTAACAGGCCCTCCGCTTGATACTCAGCCGGAACCAGATCGGCTCGAACGCCGAACCGCTCCAATTCTTGAGCAGTCCGAGACCCAATGCAGCAGAGCCGCCGTCTGGCCAGACAACGGGCATCGAGTCCCTTCGCCCAGAGGCGAGTCATGAAGCGGTCCACTCCGTTCACGCTGGTAAAGATCAGCCAATTGTATGTGTCGATTGTGGAGATGGCGTGATCGACCGGGGTCCAATCGAGAGGGGGAACAATGCTGATCGTCGGGCCCTCGACTGGTTCCGCGCCATAACCGGCGAGTCGCGTGGCCAGCTCATGCGCCTGTTCTTTGGCTCTCGTCATCAGTACACGTTTCCCGAACAGTGGACGTCGCTCGAACCAGTTGAGTGTCGATCTGAGTTGAACGACCTCCCCCACCACAATCACCGTGGGAGGCTCCATCCCGGCGGCCTGAGCCTTTGGCCCAATATCTGATAAGGTTCCAACAATTGTGTGTTGGCAGGCTCTGGTGCCCCAGCGGGTAATCGCGACCGGTGTTGACGGTGCAAGCCCTTCGTGCATGAGCTGGGCGGTAATCATGGAGAGATGTTTCATCCCCATGAGAAAGACGAGTGTCCCCCGGGTTGCGGCGAGTCGTGGCCAATCCAACGCGGTCGCAGCTTTTGTGGGATCTTCATGCCCGGTGACAATCGTGACCGTGGAGGCCAAAGTCCTGTGGGTGATCGGAATGCCGGCATAGGCTGGCACCGCCACGGCGGCAGTCACACCGGGAACGACCTCAAAGGCAATTCCCGCGGTCGCCAGCGCCTCGGCTTCTTCTCCGCCGCGACCGAACACGAATGGATCTCCGCCTTTCAGGCGCACCACCACTTTTCCCGCTTGCGCACGGTCGATCAGCAGTCGATTGATGGACGCTTGCTCCGGGTATTTCCCCGTGCCGCGCCGTCCGACATAGAGGCGTTCTGCCTGCTCTGGAGCATGGGCCAGTAATGCAGGGTTGGCGAGATAGTCGTAGAGAACGACGTCGGCCTGCGCGAGACAGTCTCGACCACGAAGTGTCAAGAGACCTGGGTCTCCAGGGCCGGCCCCGACGAGATAGACCTTTCCTTTGCTCCGCCCCACCCTGGTCATGCTGATCCGTAAATTTCCCGGAGAATTGTGTCTGCGCCTCGCGCCAACAGCCGTTCTGCCAATTGCACCCCAAGGACATGGGCTTGCTGAACTGTACCGTCAATCTGATCTCGAAGGATGGTTTTCCCATCGACACTCGCCACGAGTCCCTCAAGAATCAGACGCTCATCCGACAAGGTGGCATGCGCGGCAATCGGGACCTGACAGCCGCCCTCTAACCGTTGCAAAAAGGCTCGTTCTGCCGTGACAGTTGTCTGGGTCTCCGGATGGGTAAGCCGCGAGAGGATCGAGCGGACGAATCCGTCATCAGTTCGACCTTCAATACCAAGCGCGCCTTGCCCAATTGCAGGAAGACTGAGCACAGGAGGGAGATATTCCGTGATGGTCTGCGTCCATGCTAAGCGGTGCAAACCGGCTGCGGCTAAGACAATCGCGTCAAACTG
>JAOUGT010000089.1 GCA_029865485.1 Nitrospira sp. | reverse complement strand
GGAGTATTGGCCACTCGATACCCCTCTCGAATCCCCTCGGCTTCTCGCTCAACAACCTCTGCCAACGTCGGTGCCATCTCGCGGACAAACTCGACAAACCGCTCGATCTTGAGCAAGAAGAAATCATAGGTGTTCAAGAGCGGTCGTGGTTCACGAAACCAAAATCGGACGAATTCAGCAAGCGGCAGCTGCAACTCTGTGAGTCCTCGACACGACTCAGGGAACATATCCTTCACAGCGCCACCCCAATGAAGAATCTCATACGGGAGGTACACTGACCGATAGAAGTCCAACTCTTCGAAACAGGCTTGATCGTGGCTCCACTCTTCTCCACGAGGCTCTGCCCTGCCTACCACGACTCGCGCATATCGATCATAGGCTTCCTGAAGCGCCTGTTTATTAGAAGACGACATGACTGGTTCCCGAGTGGGCTGGACTTCACGCTCTGATGACTCGCGGTCTTCCACATGCCTGCACGGAAAGACGCTGAGATACCGCTGATCGAACGTCGCAAATTCCTGAACGATTAATTCTTCCGGTTTCATATCAACCTCCAAGGCCATACCCTTGAGGTTGGTCAGCTGAGGCTGACTCAGAATCTGATCCAGCATGTCGAATAAGACCGGAGGGATGGGAGCAGCATGGGCATCCGTCCATGGCGGAAGGACGCCATTGACGGCAGACCTGGCCTGTGGAGAAACCGCATCCAGCCATGACTCATGGATGGCCAATCCCGCGACATGAATTTCAACGACACGCTCCAGTGGAAACTCATCAAGAAAGACTTGGACAAATTTCTCCAATGACCTGGTTCGAGATCCCCCTGAATACCGAAACACGGTCCAGAGATGCCCCACGTCCAAGACCAGCCCACAGGGAGCCCGTTCGGTTATGAGACGAAAAAATGCAGGGATCTGGAGAGTCCCCGCCACAAAATAGGTGAGCGGCGGCATCTCAAGCAAGAGAAGCGGCGCACCCCCGTTTGCCAGCACACACCGTTCATCCAAAAGCGTTTGAATTTGCCAGGCATTCTCCGCCACCGTCTCGGCACCGGCTCGCGTATAGAGAGGAGGAAGATAGGTTCCGTACGAATAGCCGGCGAGATATTTCGTCGCACATTCATGGTTGAGCCAGGAACTCTGCAAGATCTGCAGATGGGTGATCGCGTCATCCACTTCTTGCCGACCAGCCCAAGAGCCAGTCATTTCCGGCTGGGTTACCCACAGTCCTTCACCATGATAGGCGAGAGGATGCTGGTCGACCTGCTCTCTCACCATACGTAATGCCGCCGGTTCCGTATAAAATACTTCAAAATAGCCGGGTGGCACTTGACGTACTCGTAGACTTCGCAGCAAGCTAGTGACCTCTGGGGTATGAACATCGACGGACAACCCTAGACCATGAATAGGAATGCATCTCACACGACGAAGGAATTCTTTGTGAGACAGGCTGCTCATACCCCTTTCTCCCATTCTGTCAATGCTCGATATTCCGCCCTAGTGTATGCCGTCAAACCCTTGAATGACAAGGATTTCACGTCACCAAGGCCTGCAAGGACCGTCTGCTATACTTGCCATACGTTGCAGCCAGGCGTGCAGATTCATGAAGAGAGAGGACCTGGCTGAGCGATGCTGGAAAAGGACTTTCAACGGCTGAAAGGGGAGGATCCGCAGACTATCCTGGTTGGCCATATGATGACACCCGGTGTAGTCCAGATTCCCGGAGATGTATCGGTGACTGAAGCGGCCTCACTGCTCGAGCGCGAGCGGATGCCCTGCCTGTTGGTCAAAGATACCGAATGGCGTTTCGGACTCATGACTCCGACCGACATCGTCAAAAAGGTCGTGGCACAAGGACTCGAACCGGACGATGTCGAAGTGCGGACCATCATGACGCGCCCGGTCCAATTCATTGAGTACGATCGAGCGATCGAGGAAGCATCCACGCTCATGATGTCCACGGGAACTCCGATCCTCATTGTCACCAAGGAAAATCAACCGGTCGGTGTGTTGACCGCACGAGACCTGGTGCTTTCACCCAAGCGATGTGTGGCCAATATTTCCGCTACCATCAGTGTGATGGAAGAAGCAGGCGCAGGAGCGGCTCATCAGAGCACGATCACGCAACTGAGTCATGCCGGTGCGTCACTGATCTCTCCCGCGCTCCTGTTACCCGGAGCCAGAGTGATCTTGGGCTTCTCCCTCTCAGAAACCATGAGCCCCCTCACCATCAGAGGGACGGTGTTGAACAACACCGGACTTGAGGCCATATCGGGTGCTACTCGACCTATCATATCCACACTGCCCGTTGTCGAAGTCCAGTTTATCGACCTGTCTCCTGCAGATCAATCTCGAATCAAGGCCTGGGTGCTCGGTCAGCTTCCCCCGTCGCTCAGCACATCGTAGCCTGTTCCTGTTTGCATCAGTCTTTGACCAAGATCCAATCCATTGGTAAGCTTTCGTATTATTCACTTACAAGGGTACCCATGACGATGACCAGCAAATCTGCATCGCTCCGATCCCGCCCCGCCTTGTCGCGAGAGGACATTCTCCACCAGATCAGCCTGTTACTCGACAGCCCGGAAGATGATCTCCATGCCGCGCTCATGCGCGAGCTCTTGGCAGGGCTGTTAAAGCTGCACGAGGCGCAGTTGGATCTGCTGGATGTCAAGATCGTCAACCGCGCGGTCAAAGAGCTCCGTCATGCCTTCAGCGTATTCCATGGGTATCGCGATCGAAAAAAAGTGAGCATTTTCGGCTCAGCACGGACTCCCTCCGATGACCCTAATTATCAGCTGGCGCACCAATTCTCTCAGGCCATTGTGCGAGAGGGATTCATGGTCATTACCGGTGGCGCCGATGGCATCATGCGTGCGGCACAAGAGGGTGCGGGACGTGAGCACAGCTTTGGCGTCAACATCATGTTGCCGTTTGAACAGGGGCCCAATTCCACCATCGCCGACGACCCGAAACTGATCACCTTCAAGTATTTTTTCACCCGCAAGTTGATGTTCCAGAAGGAAGCCAACGCCATCGCGCTGTTCCCCGGAGGGTTCGGCACGCATGACGAAGGATTTGAAATCCTGACTCTCGCTCAGACCGGAAAGAGCGATCCGCAGCCGATCGTCTGTCTTCAGGCCCCCGGCTGTGACTATTGGGACGATTGGGCGGGATTCATCACCAGACAACTCTTGAGCCGCAAACTGATCAACGAAGAAGACTTGGCGCTCTTCACCATCGTGAGCTCCGCCGACGAAGCAGTGGGCCACATTCTCCGTTTTTATAGGCGCTATCACTCTATGCGATTCGTGGGGCGGCAGCTGGCAATGCGCCTCAAACAAGCCATCTCTGGAGAACAACTCGAGCAGATTCGGGAGCGCTTTTCTGACCTGCTTTCTGACGGCACCTTTGAGCAGAGCGGCCCACTTCAAGAAGAACTTGATGAACCAGCCATACGGGAGCTCCCCCGGCTCGTGTTCAACTTCAATCGACGCAGTGCCGGGCGGCTCCGCCAACTGATCCACCACCTCAACGACTTGTAAGGCCCTCAGATTCCATGTAGAGTTGTCTTGTCACTCTACACCAACCAAGGTATTCTCCCGCAAGTCTATGGCTTCCGTATCGTCCGCTCCACCATTCCACGGCCCCCCTGACATCGTGCTGTACCACGCGGATTGCTTCGACGGATTTGGGGCCGCCTGGGCGATCTGGAAGAAGTTTCCGAACGCCCGATTCGTGCCTGTTAAACACGGCCAACCTCCGCCTCCCGACCTCAACGATCACCGGGTAGTGATTGTCGACTTTAGCTATGCGCGACAAATCCTGGAGACAATGGCTGCCGAAACCAAAGAACTCCTAATCCTGGACCATCATATTACCGCCGAACAAACCCTGGCCGGATTCCCCCATGCGTACTTTGACCAAACAAAATCAGGAGCCGTTCTGAGTTGGGAATGGACGCATCGAACAACAGCACCTTGGCTGCTTCAGTACGTGCAAGACAAAGATTTGTGGACATGGACATTACCTGGCAGTCGTGAAATCAGTGCGGCATTGGCATCCTATCCATTCGACTTCAACTTGTGGGACGGATTTGCACAATCGAACCTCGAACAAGAAGGTCGGGCCATCCTTCGCTATGAACAGGAGTTGGTTGGGAAACTTGCCGCGCAGGCGGTGATGGTTGCCTTCCAGGGAGAAGTTGTTCCGTCCGTCCAGAGTGCGATCCTGACGAGCCAGATCGGCGAGCGACTCTCTCCGGCGCATCCGTTTTGTCTAATTTGGCACGATCGGGATGGCCGTCGTTATTTCAGCATGCGCTCGCGAGCAGCCGGAACGGATGTGGGCACAATTGCCGCCTCATTCGGCGGTGGAGGCCATACCCATGCTGCCGGGTTTTCGGTTCCCTTGGGCCACGATGGATCCCCCCCAAGCGACCCGCGATTGCCTCGCTTGGTGACCGATCGACGCCATGATCCCACTCCATGACGATAATCCGACCCGACTGCCCCCTCTCGTAACGATGGCGTTCATCGCCATGTGCTTCGTCGTATTTCTCTATCAATCCAGTTTGTTGGAGGAACCGGCTCAGCTCTTTGCTGTTCATTACGGTGCTATTCCCTCCGTGATCTTCGGCTATGCTACTCTCCCGGAGGAAGCTGCCGTCGCGTTTCCCGCCCTCTTCACACTGGTGACAAGCATGTTTCTGCACGGAGGCTGGATGCATCTGCTCGGGAACATGCTCTACCTATGGATTTTTGGAAACAACGTTGAAGACGCCATGGGTCACGCCAAATTCGTCGTCTTTTATACCCTCTCCGGCATTCTAGCTGCGCTCAGCCATGCACTCACCGATCCCTCCTCTGAGATCCCGATGGTCGGAGCCAGCGGAGCTATCTCTGCGGTACTGGGGGCCTATCTCTTGCTCTATCCGCACGCGCGCGTGTTGGTGATGCTCCCGGCGATTGGAATGACCCGCGTGCCGGCAGGTATCGTCCTGGGGATGTGGTTCGTTACCCAACTCGTGAGCGGAGGCATGAGTGTAGGGTCCACCGGCGGTGGGGTCGCCTTCTTCGCTCACATCGGGGGATTTCTTGCAGGCATGGTATTAATCGGATTGTTCAAACGGAAGGACGTGCCGTTCTTTGCTCCTGGTCGGTCAACCTGGGATCGATAACCAGATAATCCAGACACCGCTAAAAAGCTTTTAGGCTGCATCCAACATTTCTCTGACCTTCCCAATCAGTCCGGTTTGGCGGTACGGTTGCTGGAGGACGAAGCGCTGATTGATTCGGTGCTGTCGAATCGTCTCATCATCATAACTCGACAGAAACAGTGCCTTCATCGTGGGCTGAAGGTCTAGCAGCCGGCGAGCCAATTCACGGCCGCCGATTTCCGACATGACCAACGGACTCACCGCGAGATGTACGATCCCCTGATATTGTTGAGTCAGCATCAGCGCCTCGACCGGTGAGGCGGCTTCTAGGACCTGGTAGCGGTGCCGCTGTAAGATCGACTTCGCCAACTTTCGTTCGATTTCATTTTCTTCAACCAGAAGAATGGTCTCCCCTCCCCTGGCCAACATAGCCTTTGGAAGTGTCCCCTCTTGTTCACCTGGCGCAGAAGCGGCAGGAAAGTACACGCGAACGACCGTCCCTTGCCCTGGCCGACTATCCACATCCAGCCGGCCTCCATGTTGTTTAACAATCCGAAAGACGGCGGTGAGTCCGAGTCCGATATTCATTTCCTTGGTTGAAAACAGGGGCTCAAACATGTGGGCTTGGGTATCCAAATTCATACCGGTTCCGGTATCACTGATGGTGATCTCGACCTGGGACGCCGTCACAGCAATCTGGGTTGTCCGAGTGGGTTTCACCGGTGTTTCGACCTCCTTGACCGCGATCGTGAGCCGACCTCCATCCGGCATGGCATCTCGTGCATTGACCACCAACTGAAAAAGCACAGTTTCTAGCCCTTCTCGATCGACGTCGACATAGGCTACCTTAGGATCCAGCTGAACCTTCAACTCAATCTGGTCTGGCAGAAGATCAGCAATCATGCTGCGCACCTCAGCCAACACCGCATTGACCGATACCCTGTTTCGCTCTGTCCCCCTCTCGAGATTGAGCGCAATGAGTTGTGCCGTGAGCGTGGCGGCTTGTTCTCCGACCTTAAACAGTTCATCAACTGTTGCCCGAAGTGGGTCATGCTGCTGAAGATACGTCAACATGATACCTGTTTGCTTTCCAATAGTTGAAAATAAGGCTCCGAACTCCCCGGCAATTCTCGCTGCGACTCGCCCAACGGCTTCAAGCTTTTGCGCTTCCTGCAGCTGCCGTTCAAGCCCTTGCCGGGTGAGTTGCCCTTCCCTCAAGTCTGTTTTTGCCTTGGTCAGGTCTGATTTTAGTGCGGCGATCCGAGCCTCCAATGCAACTTTTGCGGTGACCAAGTCCTCTTCGGTCTTCTTCAACCCTTCGACGTCCTTCTGGAGTGAGTCATTCTCTTTCTGGACCACCGCTGTATTCTCTAGCGCCACTCCGTAGAACACCGCCATCACGACCAATACCGGAATTCCTAGCAACTGTCCGGTGACTGGAGCTCCCGTGGTCAGGATGCCCTCATACAACACCACAGCGTATCCGACGCTTAGAAGCAACGAGAGGCCAAACAGATGACTGAGTCGCCGAACGGATGCCGCCAGTAACATGAGCACAAAGTAGGTGATATAGAGGTCTGATCGGGCATTTCCCGACAGATAAATGGCTGCGGTCACCAGAACCGTGTCAACGGTCACGAGCACGGACCCGAACCAGGGCGCTTCGAAAACGGTTCGTGGCAACATCACGAGAGCGATGACCCCAAGCCAGAGCCCCATCACCAAACTATTGGTGGTCACACGACTCAGGATTGGCTCGGCACCGAACAGGAGCTCATAGGACAAGATGATGGTAACAAGCCCCTGAAGGACAAGGTAGCGCGATCCTGAGTCGGTCAGCATTCGATAGAGTCTGTCTGGGGTTTTATGAGATCGAGATTGGGCCAATTGATTGTCCATACTCGGAATCCCTCCAGAGGTGAGAACAGCAGTAAGGCAGCAAGTTGTATGCCCCACCATCCATGACGAATTCTTTGGATTTTCGCCTGGATCGTCTCGGTTCGGACCGCTTCCGAACCATCACGGCACAAAATCGAACGGCCCCTTGCAGTCCGGAACAAACCCTGGGGAGAAGAAGCGTCGATTGGCTTCTCCCTATGAATGGGATGGAATGACTGATGGAGGGATTTTAACTCGTGACATGAACTGTTGAGCCGATGCAACTGCCGTTTCTCCATCTGATGCCGTAAACGTCACATGGCCCATCTTTCTTCCAGGACGAATCACCCGCTTACCATACAGATGCACCGAGGCGCCTGGGGTGGAAAAGGTTTCCCGGCTTCCCTCAGCGGACATCACGGCGGTCACCTCATCACCAAGGAGATTCACCATGACGGCAGAAGACAACAGTCTCACCTCTCCCAATGGAAGCCCACACGTCACACGAACTTGTTGCTCAAATTGGGAGACCGTACAAACATCCAACGTGTAGTGACCGGAGTTATGCGGACGCGGCGCAATTTCATTGATGAGCAAATGACCGTCCTGAGTCTGGAACATTTCAACACAGAAGACTCCTATTCCTTGCAGTGCTGTCACTGCCCGAACGGAAAGCTCACGCGCTGCCTCGGCGTCACCGGAAGAGATGGAGGCCGGAACTCGACTGTTGCACAAAATCCCTTGCTCATGTCGATTTTCAACGACGGGATAGACACGAGTATCGCCACTTACACTCCTAACCACTATGACCGAGAGCTCTCGCACAAAGGCGATGAACTGCTCAGCAATCCATCTAGTCTCAGATGAGGTCGTAAGGACTCGCTCGAGCTGCGCGACATCAGACGGCTGTCTCACCAGCCATTGCCCTTTGCCGTCGTAACCACTTCTCGCCGTTTTGCATATTAGGGGAAGGCCAAGGCGACTGATCACGTGATGAAGCTGGTGGCCCGATTGCACCTCGGCGAAGTCAGCAACGGGAAGCGAACAGGATGCCAAGAATTGCTTCTGTGTAAGACGATCTTGAATGACCCTTAGGACCGCGCTAGAGGGATGCAGTGGTCGGCGTTGTTCAAGCCATTCGCAGAGCTCGGCCGGGATATTCTCCCATTCCAGCGTCATGGCCTTGACCATATCGACGAAGCGTTCCCGAGTATCATGATCTGTGAAGGGTGTCGAGAAGGATTGATCCGCAATGCGATGGGCCGGTGCATCGTGGTCAGGATCCCAAACCGCGACCCGATAGCCCATACGGCGAGCCACTCCGGCAAACATCGCCCCGAGTTGTCCACCACCAAGGACGCCCACGACAGAGCCTGGTTCAACTATCGACTGCATCACGGTCGCCGTTTAATCGATGACACCTTGGCCACAGCGCGACCGATACCCTTTGCCTCAGGGGAATTGAGGACCGTCTCGGTCTGAATACGCCGGTAGGCGATGACGCGTTCCGCTATATCAGGACGGCTTCCGGAGAGGATCTGTGCAGCAAGGAGGCCGGCATTTTCCGCTCCACCGATCGCCACAGTGGCCACGGGAATTCCCTTCGGCATCTGAACTATGGAGAGTAATGAATCCAAGCCGCGAAGGTTTTCCGTCGGAATGGGTACCCCGATCACAGGGAGATGGGTCTTCGCAGCCAGCATGCCAGGAAGATGAGCCGCACCGCCTGCACCACCAATAATCACCTTGATGCCTCGCCCTGAGGCCGTGGCGGCATATTCAAAAAGTCGATCCGGTGTCCGATGCGCCGAAACAACGAGCAGTTCATATGGGATATCCAATTGAGCCAAGATTGCCCCAGCCTTTTCAAGGACAGGGAAGTCTGACTTACTCCCTCCCAACACTCCAACGATGGGCCGCCCCCTCAGCTCTTTCCTACTGGTGCTGCTCCGAGCCTGTCGTACCGGCGGCTTACTCTTGCCCATACCATCCGTCTCCTATAGTTGGATGAGATCAACCGGATCTCCGCACCTGATGGGGCACCATAGCGAGAACGCCGGACTGGGTCAAGACAGTCCACCCAAGGTAGCCATCATGAGGACTTCAGACGACCTTGGTCTGGGCGTAGAAACGCTATGCCGCTAGACGTAATCTGAATGGAAGATTGGTTCGAGTCTGGCTGGAGGACTGAAACAAAATGGCCCAGGGGACTTCCCTGGGCCATTTCTTAAGCGACCTCGCCTCGGCAGCACCTCTGCCGACGCAATTAGTTTACTTGCCGCCAGGTGCTGCCACCTTTGGCGCGAACATTTCAAACAGACTCGGCTCACGCTCCATATAGTCAGGCGGGAAGAAGTTGAACCGCCGCCAGAGTTCGTACCAGAGTGGAACGCGATTCATAATGACCCAACCCAACACCTTTGTTCCTTGCCTCACCTGAGCTTGGTCAGGCCATGGCTGAGGATCATCAGGATCAGGGACAACCCAGAATCGATAGTTGCCCTTGCCATCATCGATCTGGTCGACCACTTTAATGACGCCCCCGCGGGTACCAGCCATTAAACCTGGCCATGCCGGTAATGGAATAGCTGGAACTCCGAAGAAGAGTATTCGCACCTTACGTCCAGGCTTGAGCAGTGGAGAATCCAACCCCTCAGCCTTCATTTCAATAGCCGGATCTGCAGCCAAGGGGGAAAGGGTGACCAAATTCTCTCCCTGCTTCACCGTCTCATTGATACCGACCTTAGCCATCTTGACGACCGTGCCGTCCATAGGGGCGAAGAGCTTTGCTGCTTCAATACGTTGCTGCACGCCCTGTTGCCGGTAGGCAATATCGGCCAATGACTCCGTGGCCTTGGCAGCTTCGGCAACAGCGGAGTCACGAGATGCAATGGCATCCATCAATCTCTGGTTCACATCCGCCGAAACCTGATCACGACCGAAGCTCAATGAAGACCTGGACTGCTCCGCTGCCAGAAGACTGGCCTGTGCTGCCTGCAGGCCGGCCTTGGTCCCGATTTCAGTTTGGATCGTCAACTCAAGTTCCCGTTGGGACACCAGCCCTTGCTGAACGAGTTGGCGATGGCGATCAACGTTCAACTGGGCGGTATGGACGTCGATCTTTGCCGCTTCTACTTTCTGCTGCGCTTCACGCACCTTATTATCAGCCTCAACAACCCGAGCCTCAGCTGAGGGGACGGCAGCCTGGACCAATTTTTTCATTTCCCCGATTCGTTTATTCAACTGCTCTGCCCTAGCCAGTGCTGCCTGTCTGGTTTTTTCCAAGGCATCTTTTCGCTGTTCGAACAGAGGAAGGATTTCTGGGGCCATATAGGTCGGATCATAGTCCTCTAGCTCTCCGACCAGTTCCCCCTTCTTGACTTTCACGCCTTCGTAAATGTGCCAGGCCTTCACCCGACCTGTGATCCTCGACTCAATATTCTGAGGACGATCATAGGGGGTATACGCAGAGACCTTACCTGTTGCACTGATCGTCTGCGTCCAGGGGACAAACTCAAGTACAATAAGAAACAAGAGAAGAAGCGTGAGAATGGCACGGGACGCTGTAAACATCCCCCTTGGAATTTGTACAGCCTGCCAGCAAGGCAGCTTTGCCAATGCAGGACCCTGTTCAATTGTGATCGCTTCCAAGCCGACCCCTCGTTGAACCAGCGCCCGCTCACCGCTATTATCATGACCGCGACCTAGGCTAGCCATGGAGCCTCCATAATAAAAGTACTGCTATGAATTCGCCGTTTCAACGACTTATGCATGAGTATGATGCAACATGATACGACGATCCGCATGATCCGTGAGGTTCGGATCGGTCGACACGAAGATCACTGACCAGGCCTCATCCTTAGAACAAAGGCGCCGTAAAATTCGCTCACGCAACGATGGCTCAAGGGAGTGAATCAACCCGTCGAACACGAGCACTTGTGGGCGAGCTAGAATGGCACGGGCCAGTAGAATCTGCACCACATGCGTCGGGGATACCGACTCACCAAGTGAGGAGATATCGGACTTCACACCGCGGGGAAGACCTTCGACATCCTCTTCCAGCTCTGTGAAACGGAGCGCCCAGTTCAAGTCATCATAGGTGACATAGGAACGCCCCATCACGATATTCTCTTCGATCGTGCCTTTGACCAAGGACAGCTGTGAGTCAATCATGACACTGCGACACTGATTGATCGCAGCCGCATCGATATAGCGAAGATCCACACCGTTGTACTGGACCACTCCACCAGTCGGCACTTCAAGACCACCAAGCACCCTCGCCAGTGCGGTCTTGGCAGCCGTTGTTTTGGCATAAATGCCCAGCTTCTCACTGGGAGCCACATCAAGATTGAACCCGTCGAACACTGCCTGCCCACCGTGAACCAAACTGACACCTTTGCAGGTAACGCGCACGCCTTGTCCAAGATGCTTTGGCAGGGCAACCGAGGACTCGGTTGAGACGAAATCCTGCTCCTGCCCAAACACTTCATCAAGATGGCTCAGCGATGCAAAGAAATAGTAGATGTATCCCATGTTCTTGATCAGGGAGTCAAAATTGATGACCAGCGCGCTGACCACCGCCTGGACCGCCACTAACTGACCAAGTGTGAGCTGTCCTGCAGCCAAGAGCGATCCCGAAATGCCGATGGCACCGGCCTGTGCGAGGGCTTGCCCTCCCACGGACCCGATATACTGTCGCACCAGCACGGCAAAGCGCGCTTTGCGAGTTTCGACATATCGGCTGACCAACGCATCAGTCTTCTGAATGAGATATGGCTTACTGTCGGTCGCCTTCAATTGCAGCGCATTCCTCGATACCTCTTGGATGAAATTGAAGACGTCGTACTTGGCATGAGACATTGCAAGCGTCGTTCTCAATGCTCCTCGGGAGAGCACGAAAAACGTGATCGCAAACCCGGCCATCAGGAGAAGATTGTACACAAGGAAATATGGGTGATAGACGACCAGCATGATCATCCCGACGGTTCCACCCACCACGACGTTCAACAAGTCGATGAGGAGCGTGGAAAGAGCTCGCTGCATGAAGACCGTTTCGATGAAGTAATTTGCCAGCTCAGGCCGGGCTCCCTTGAATCGATTGCGCGGAAGCTGCTCGACCATCGCCACTGCGACACGCGCAAAGATTCGGCGCTGGACCACGTCCACCGCGTAAAAATGGAAGGTCTTAAACAGACCCACGAACAGCAGTACCGAGAACATGATCGCCGTTAAGGTCCAAATCATGACCGGCTGAATGGCATAGGAAAAGGTGCTGACCAATTCCTGCACGGTTAATGGAATGATGAGCGAGAAAAATCCGACAGCCAAGGCGTAAGAAATGAGCAAGCTCATAATCTTTTTCTCAGCCCGCATGGCCACCGACAACTGCCTCATCAATGCTTGGAACAGGCCCTGGTTACTTACGCCCTGAGGTTCAGTCATGAGCACCCCCAGTAATATGTCAGAATGTGAATCATTGACCCCCTACCAACATTGTATACAACTGAACATAATCTATTCGTAACTCAAGATCCAAGCCCACCGAAGGAACTATGTGTTACCACTAGACAGGATTCCGCAGCCTAATCGCGCCCTGGGAGCTTGCGTCCGGACAACCCTGCAGCACGTAGAGGATCACCATACTTGGCAAGCACACTGTCGGCCAGTGGCTTCGACAGCGCTCCTCTCGCCCATAACATCCCTCCACGAGCCACGGCATAGTCGGCCTGTGAACGGTAGAGCTCGTAAGCCGCTTCGACGACGGCACGCTCTCGCATATTGACAAAGAGCACGCTTGTTGCTCCCATATTAAACCTGGCTCGTTCGCCTTCCTCTAACGTCTTAGCCAAGCGTAGAGATTCTGTCGCGGCCTTCACTCGGTCTCTGGCTCGGACTTGAGCAGAAAGCCAGTTATCCACATCGATCTGAACTTGTCGCTCCGTGTAAGCTTGCTTATAAGCCAAGCGTTGCTGCTCAGCCTCTGCGTGAAGAACCTTTCCTCGAGCTCCCCGATTGAACAAGGGCATGCTGAAGAGAGCATTCATATGGTAGGCGAACCCTCCAAAATAGTAGATAGCACCCGTCACTGGCCCTCCAGAAACTGTGAGCTTTGGAAGCAGTTTATTCTTCGCTAACT
>JAOUGT010000088.1 GCA_029865485.1 Nitrospira sp. | reverse complement strand
CATCGTGGACTGCCGGCTCTCCACGCCACCCGATCACGAAGAGCATCGGAACCGAGTACACATCCGTATCAACCAAGGATAAGAGCGGATTGATGACGTTGCCCAACCCAGAGTTTTGCAAATAGACAAGCGGAATGTTACGGGTCGCGAGGTGATACCCCAGCGCCAGAGCCACGGCCCCTCCTTCGTTGGCAGCGATGAGATGCTCTCCTGGCCCACTCGTATGAGCAATACAGGAGCAGAGTTCTTTGAGCAGAGAGTCCGGCACCCCTGTAAAAAAGTTCACACCGCGCTCTTTGATGCACGTGACAAATTCCTGCGGATTCAACATAAGCAATTTCCTATGGGATACGACTGATTACTGATATGCGTCGTGAGTGGAACCTGTCGACGCAACGGTGAGGCACTCTTCGCAAACCAATGCGGGCAACCACGCAGCCGCATGATCGATCAAAAATTCCCAGCCTGGACCAGGTCATCGAGGCTGTTGATATCGAGCCAGTGCCCCACGGTATACAACACACGAATCGGCAGCTGTCGCTTCAACAATTCCTGTAATAGGTAAGGGATCCCGGCCTTTCGATTCAACGGATCGGCCATCATCGTCGAGAGGATGGTCTGAAGTTGGGCCGCTCCGGCAGGAGACACTTTCAGAAACCCCATCCAGACTCCATGGGTCTGCTCTCTCCCGACCGCATTTCCGAGCTGCTTCAAATAGACCTTGGCATTAAAGGCTTTCTTCGAATTCGGCAGGGAACATTCGACAAAGCCACCGAGGCGCACATAGCTACTCTGGTTCTGCCAATCGCTATCCACGAAGATCACAAAGTCCTCGCTCTCCTGACAGAGGGCCTGCGGGATGTATTTATTGAACAGCACATCTCCATACGAGATGAGCAAATCCTTCGACGGACTCTTCAGCATGCGGAAGGCTTTCTGCAGTGAATCCAACTCACCGGTATCGGCAAAATCATCGTTGTCTAAATATCTCAGGTTGGGGAGATTGACCGCTTCCTTCTTATACCCACGGACGACCGTGATATCCTTAATCCCTACAGCGTTATAGGCATCCACAATATGGCCAAGAATGGGTGTCCCCTGAATCTTGACCATCGTCTTCGGCTGATGCTCGGTCAATTCCCGGAGTTCCTCGCCACGCGAGGCCGCCAGCACGATCGCTCCGGTGTTTTCTGCCCCTCGAGGCAGATACCGGTCTTCGGCATCCTGCAGTTCCGCCGCATTCTGCAAGCGAAAGATCTCGGCAACAGGAGCCACCTTGTCCTCGATAGATAGGAGATGCTCTTGTTCCTTCAGAGTCGAGGCAGTTTTCTGCATGGCCGACACGGCGGACCTGAGTAGGTGATTGGCCCAAATGACGATCGAAAACCCATGCTGTCGAAACACTTCGGTCGGGGTCGCATAATACTTCGTCGGTACAATCACAACAGGGCATCGATTTCCCCACTCCTGCTTGAACGACAGAATTTCATCAGGCACCGACAAGGCGCTATGGATGAGGATCCCATCCGCCCCCGCCTGACGATAGGCCTCAGCCCGACGCAGCGCCTCCGCGAGCCCCCAGCCACAGATAAAGGATTCCACTCTGGCGATAATGCAAAAGTCTGGGTCCGTTTGTGCATCCTTGCCCGCCTTGATCTTGCCGCAAAACTCATGCATGTCCGCCATCGGCTGGGCATCCCCTTTGATGAAACTATTCGTCTTGGGGAACAACTTGTCTTCGATGCACACGGCAGCAATACGCCGTTGTTCCAGTTTGCGGACCAGTCGCTGCATGTTATTGAAATTGCCGTATCCCGTATCGCCATCGAGCAGGATCGGAATCGTGGTCGCATCGGACATGAACTCCAGATTGTCCAAAACCTGGGTCCAGCTGGCCTCGTTGTTATCACGAACTCCAAATTGAGCCGAGATTGAGAGACCACTGGCCCAGATACCTTTGAAGCCGGCTTCTTGAACAATTTTTGCGCTGAGGCCATTATGCGCTTCACAGATAAACTCCAACTGGTCCGACAAGAGAAGCTTGCGAAACTGACTCGCTGGCGTGATACCTGGAGTTGAGCTCATGGCCGACCTTTCCTCTTCCCGTCACAGCAACTCAAGACAGACTCGGCGGATAGAACTGTGTGCAACATTTGGGCGCACAGCATATCCTTTTCTCAAAGAGAAATCATCCTTCCCCCCTCTCGCCACCCCACCAATGCCCCCTGACATCACCTACGAGATTACGCTCCAGCAGGCCGTTTCATCTTGCATATGCGAATATGCTCACCTCATGACACATACGTACTACTCTGTTATGATGCGCCCCGATCGTGCACCTCACCTCTTACTATAAGGAGATCAACATGCGGAGCGTTCTACACACCCTCACATTAATATGCTTTGCGCTCACCCTGGGAGTCACTCCATTCGCCATGGCGGCACCAGAGCAACAGAACAAGATGAAGGCTTGCAACGAACAGGCCAACTCGAAAGGGTTCGGCGAAGGGAAAGGCGATGAACGGAAGGCGTTTATGAAGGAATGCCTTTCCGCCAAGTCGGGGAAAGGCGCAGGCGGCAAGGAGACTCAGCAGAATAAGATGAAGACGTGCAACAAAGAGGCGGGCGAAAAGCAGCTCAAGGGGGAGGAGCGGAAGAAATTTATGAGCGATTGTCTCTCAGCATAACCCTGTTCGGCCGGCGCGGCATGAGGCCGCGCCGAGGTCACTTCATCAGCGCACAGAGCAGCCATGCCACCACCTATTGACGGCCCTGTTCATCATGCTTTTCGAGCTTCTTCCGAAGCTCAATCAATTCCTGTTCCAAGGCGATGAAGCGGTCACTGATGGGATCCGGCAAATCGACTTGATCCATCGTCGCATCAGGTAAGCGCTCGCCCTGGGATTTGATCACACGGCCTGGAACACCGATCACCGTCGAATTGGCTGCGACGTTCTTCAACACGACGGAGTTGGCCCCGATCTTCACGTTGTCACCAATCGTAATCCCTCCCAAGATCTTGGCCCCGGCTCCCACCACGACGTGATTGCCAAGCGTCGGGTGCCGTTTACCTCGTTCTTTGCCGGTCCCTCCCAGCGTCACGCCTTGAAAGAGTGTTACATAATCCCCGATTTCAGCCGTCTCGCCGATCACCACTCCCATCCCATGATCGATGAAAAACCCTGTGCCAATTTTCGCGGAAGGATGAATCTCCACACCGGTCAACCAACGAGCCAGTTGAGAAATCGCGCGGGGCAGGAACGGAATCCCCATCGACCTGAGTCGGTGAGAGACGCGATACGCGAGCAAGGCATGAAAACCTGCATAGGTGAGGATCACCTCTAGCTTGCTGGTCGCGGCTGGATCTCGATCAAAGACAGCCTGAAGGTCCTGTTTGATGTGCGCCAACATCAGCGGTATTTCCTACGGCGTTAGATCGGCTCGATCAAACAGACGGCGTGGGCGATCATCCCCTCTTCATGCCCCACGGCGTCCAGCCCTTCTCCGCTCTTGACCTTCACATTGACCAGTTCGGGATCGATGCCGGCTGCCTCGGCCATCTTCTGCTGCATCACCGAGAGATGCGGTCCGAGCCTAGGCGCTTGGGCTACAATCACCGTGTCAATATTGCCCACTCGATAGCCCTTCATTTTCAGCTTTGACATCACGTCTTCCAATAACTTGAGACTCGAGATGCCCTTGTACTTGGGATCTGAACTGGGGTAGTGCCGCCCCAGATCTCCCTCTCCCATTGCTCCCAAGAGAGCGTCGCAGACGGCATGAACCAGCACATCGGAGTCAGAATGACCAAGTAATCCCTTGCTATGATGAATTTCAACCCCTCCAAGAATCAGCTTACGGCCCGGTCCCAATGGATGGACATCATAGCCATACCCGATACGCATTCCCCTGCTCATGTTGCCCCTTTCCGGTCTCTCGACTGACGGGATGCCAAGATGGCCTCACCGATCACCATGTCTTCAGGCCTTGTCACTTTAATATTCTCTCCGCTCCCTTCCACCACCACGACCGGGTGGCCAGCCCACTCGAACAGGAACGCATCATCAGTGGCATGCACTCCTTCCGCATGAGCCTTCCGATGGGCGTTCAACAACCAATCTCGCCTAAAGGCCTGCGGCGTCTGAGCCAGCCAGAGCGGTTGCCGATCAACGGTCCGTTCGATTCGATGTTCCGTTCCAACCTGCTTGACGGTATCGCGCATCGGCAAGGCGATAATCGCACCTCCCTCTCGGCGTGCAGCCTCAACCACTTCCGTCACCATTTGCTCAGTCAGAAAGGGGCGTACCGCGTCGTGTACGACGACAATCTTCGTCTCCTCCGGCACATGCTCAAGCGCGTGCCGTACTGAATCCTGCCGCTCCCTCCCGCCGGCCACCACCCGCCTAATTTTTGAAAATCCGAATCGGACAGCAAGATCATTCAAACAATAGTCGAGATCAGCCTGCGGCACGGCCAAGATGATCTGATCAATGATTGGAGAGCGCTGAAGTACGCGGAGCGAGTGCACGACCACGGGTTCGCCGCCCAAAGCCAAAAACTGCTTTGGAACGGCACCACCCATGCGAAGGCCTCGCCCGGCGGCAGGGACGATGGCCACGGCTAACTGGGTCTGAAGAAGAAGCGTGTCTGTCTGGTCCATCTGGGTTGCCGATTCATCCCGGTATCTTCATGCAACCAAACACAGGAGCCAGACCCGAGCGATCATACGACGCTTGCAGATCATGGGCGAAGCGTGAGATAGATCGTCCGTCCCTGCCGTTTGAGCAAAAGCAACACCGCTTGATCCTTCGGCAGCTTATTGGCAATCCGTTCAAACGCTTTCACCGAGGTAACTGCCTGCCGGTTGACCTCAAGCACGATATCACCTTCACGAACACCCAATTCTTCAGCCGTACTGCCCGGCTTCACTCGAACGATCACCACACCGCGCTCGCTCGACTTCACTCCATAGCGACCTGCCAACTCTTCGTTCAGATCACGCACGTCAAGGCTGGACAGTATTCCCGTCGGCGTTGCTGAGTCCCCTCCGTCTTCTTCACCGCTTTGCGACATCGACTTGGGCTGCTCGACGATGGTGAGGTCGATCGTTTTAGCCTTCTTGTCCCTGATGATCTTGACGACCACCTTTTTCCCGACCGGCGTCTGTGCGACGGCATTGCGCAAATGCGTCGGCGAGTCCATCGGTTTTCCGTCATACTCAACGATCACATCGGCTCGCTCAAAGCCGGCCTTCTTCGCCGGGCTGTCCTCCATGACATCGCTGACGAGCACACCCTTCGTTTCCGTGATTCCAAACTGCGAGGCCAATTCCGGCGTCAACTCCTGAATCGAGACTCCCAACCACCCACGCACGACTTTCCCGGTCTGTACGAGTTGCCCCATGATCGACTGCGCCATATTGCTCGGCACGGCAAATCCGATCCCCATATTGCCGCCGCTCTGACTGAAGATGGCGGTGTTGATCCCGACCAGCTCACCCCGCACATTGACTAACGCTCCCCCGGAATTTCCGGGATTGATCGCGGCATCGGTCTGAATGAAGTCTTCATACTCGGCAATACCAGCGGCTCGCCCAAGCGCACTGACGATCCCCAGCGTAACAGTCTGGGTCAGTCCGAATGGATTACCGACCGCCAGGACGAACTCTCCGACTTCTAACTTGTCCGAATCGGCCCAGGGTACAAGGGGAAGCCCCGTGGCCTCGATCTTCACGACCGCCACATCGGTCTTGGGATCGGTGCCGATCAACTTGGCCTTGAACTCGCGTTTGTCCGAGAGGGTCACGCGAATCTCATCGGCCTTGCCGACGACATGATTGTTGGTAATAATCAATCCGTTCGAGTCGACAATCACCCCGGACCCTAATCCTCGTTCTTTCTTCTCCTTAGGATGTTCGAACTTTCTGAAAAACTCGTCGCCGAAAAACTTTCTAAATAACGGGTCATCGAAAGGGGTCGCGCCCGACCCTTCCCCACGTCCGCTCTTCGTCGCATAGATATTCACCACCGCCGGTTTCACTGACTTGGCAATATCCACGAACGTTTGGTTGCCCCCGCCCAGGATAGGCTGCGGAGCTGTCGAGACAGGCCTGACGATAGGAGGTGGTGGCACCACTGACGATGAATCGGGCACGGCATGGCCATTTGACAACCAACCAAGGTCCGAGGCTACGACAAACCCAATGATGATTCCAGCCGTCAACAGCGCCGCTGTCACCACCCAGCTTTTCTTTCCTTGTGGGGGCTTGGGACTCGACTCGAATTGATTCATAGTAGTCATTCGCTTGTATCCGTACCCGTGAAAACGTTCACTGAATCGCGCCGCTGTAAATTCCCATGATCGTCTGGAGAAACTTGATGGCCTCTGGTTTCGGCCGCTGGAAGGAGTTTCGGCCGATAATACTCCCGAATCCTCCCCCATCCCGTATCCCCCGAGCCTCTTCAAACACGTTCTTGTCTTCGCTCTTGGCCCCGCCCGAGAAGATCACGATCCTTCGCCCGTCGAATGAACTCTGGACCACATGTTTGACACGCTCTGCCAGCGTCTTAATCGGGATTTGCGCGGATTCGTACACTTTCTTTGCGGCAGTTTGTTCCAAATGTGCCGTCGGCAATTTCACCTTGATGATATGCGCGCCCAGTTGTGCCGCGATCTGCGCGGCATAGGCCACGACATCCATGGCCGTCTCCCCTTCCTTGCTCAAGGCTGACCCTCGAGGATAGGACCACACCACGACAGCCAGGCCACTGGCCTTCGCCTCTTCAGCAATGGCTTGCAGTTGTTCATACATCGCGTTGCAATGGGCGGACCCAGGATAGATGGTGAACCCAACAGCCGAGCAACCTAACCGCAGGGCATCGTTCACACTTCCTGTCACTGACGGCAACGGATCCTTGTCATCATGCAAGACATCATGATTATTGAGCTTGAGAATGAGGGGAATTTGTCCGGCAAACTCGCTGGCCCCTGCTTCTAAGAACCCAAGTGGCGCCGCATAGGCATTACATCCGGCATCGATGGCGAGTTGAAAGTGATAGTGCGGGTTGTACCCGGATGGGTTCGGCGCAAAACTCCTTGCCGGACCATGTTCGAATCCTTGATCGACCGGGAGAATGACCAGTTTGCCGGTCCCGGCCAATTTCCCAGCACGCAACATGCGGGCGATATTCGTCTTTGTTCCGGCGTTGTCACTACCATACCAACTGAGGATCTCTTGCACCCGATCTCCCATAATTCCCTCCAGACAGCTTCCACAGGTCAAAACGATGTGTGATTATGCTCTCCCTTGAATGTACGCCTCCGCCTGCTCGACATCGAGACGACTCCCGATCAGCAGCGAGACACGCTGGTGTAACTTCTTGGCTTCGACGCCCAAAATTCTCGTCGTCCCGGTTGAGGCTTTCCCTCCAGCCTGCTCGACGACAAATGCCAGCGGATTTGCTTCATAGAGCAGCCGCAGTTTCCCTTCCGGTTTGTCGACTTCCCCTGGATAGAGATAGATCCCGCCTCCAAGCAACAGGCGATGCACATCAGCCACCAAGCAGCCGCAATATCTTGCACTATAGGGCCGCCCCGTCGCCTTATCGCTGACTTTGAGCGAATCCAAATACTTCCTTATGCCGTCAGGCCACTTGTTATAGTTCCCTTCATTGGCAGCGTAGACCTTGCCTTTTTCGGGAATCCTCATCCGCTCGTGCGAGAGCAGATACTCGCCGATGTCAGGATCGAGCGTAAACCCATAGACACCTTGCCCAACGGTGTACACCAACATCGTGCTCGATCCATAGAGGAGATACCCGGCCGCAACCTGTTCGGTCCCTGGGCGTATCAGATCCGCTTCTGCCGGCAATCGATCGGTTCGTCCATACTTGAGTACGGAAAAAATGGCCCCGAGCGGCATATTGTTGTCGGTATTGGAGGAACCGTCCAGTGGATCGAACAGCAGCACATACTTGCCGTGCGGCCAATTATCCGGCAGCAAGATAGGCTTTTCCATTTCTTCCGAGGCCAGAGCACAGACATGTTCACTGGATTGAAAGACTTTGACGAAGTCATCGTTCGCGATGGCATCCAGCTTCTTGACAGTCTCTCCCTGGACGTTGGTCTCACCGGTCGTCCCAAGAATATTGATCAACCCTGCGCGCCGAAGATCTTGGGAAATCAGTTTGCCGACCAATCCGATCTGGGTCAACAGACTGGAAAACTCGCCGGTCGCACCTGGATACGACGCCTGACTCCGAATGATAAACTGACTCAACGTAACGGGAAATCGTCTCATCCTACGGCTCAGTATAACGGGTTTATCCTGCGTGAACAACAACCTCCTACTCAAGACTCCGGCTTGACACTACTGACTCCTGACCAGCCATCAACGAGATCGGCGACGATGGCCCCAAGTACGACTTTCGCTTTCATGCGAACAGGGGTCTTTCGATCATCATTGGTGACCCAGACATGAATATCCCCTTTATTCATGAAGAGACCGTGAAACGGCATGATCACTCTGACTCGTACGGTCTCCACTTTCCCCCAGGCCCCTTCAAGGGTCTCGATTCCTTCGACCCGTACCTCAACCGGCCGGTTTTTCTTATCATGATACACATTCATCTTGAGTGAAGCTCCCGGCTTGGGCAGCAACACGGCACGGGTATAGTAGAGGCACGAAATGATGTCGTGAGTGCCGGCTGGAATGGATAATGACTCGGTCGTTCCACCTCGAACGGCAGTGACCGTCCCTTCCTTTTGATGGAACGTATATTCGATATCCTCTTTCTTTCTTCCTTCGCGCCTCCGGAAGGTCAGATGTTCCGGCGTGAGTGTGTCCAAATCCAGGTCCGACTCCACTCGATTGTCGACAGGAAAGAACTTGGTGATGATCGGCGTGGATTGTGCCGTCCCAATCAACTTGGCAGTGGAGGAGGTCCCCTCCCTCCCTTCCATAGGAGCCACTTCCATCACGGCAATTGCCGCAGTCAGGTTGAGCCAGGAGACTTCGTAGGTCAGCCGTTCCCCAATCCTGAAGGGACGCGTCGCTTCCTCCAATCCTTCAGCGGCGGTTGTCCCAAGAGGAACATAGAGGGTCACCAAAACAGCCGCCATTACGGCAGGCCGACCGATGCAGGCACGCAGGCGAGCAAGACTGATCCACGTGGGGACGGCTTCTAGCACGCGAGCGCTCGTTTGGCCTCCACAAGTTCCTCCTCAATGAGCGCTCGAATCGCATGAAGTTGGGCAGAAGACGTCGCTTCAAATCTCAGGACCAAGGCCGGTTGGGTATTGGACGCCCGGATCAAGCCCCATCCATCATCGAATATCGCACGAACTCCGTCGATCGTGATCAGATTTCTCAGGGCCAGTTTCTTCGGGCCAAGACCCTGTTTGGTCTTCAGGTATTCCGTGAATCTCTTGCGAACCTGCTCGACCACATCAAACTTGACGGTGTCTGGAAGATCCACTCGTATCTCAGGCGTGACGACCGACTGAGGCAAATCAGACACCAACGCTGAAAGCGGCTGCTGCGCTTTCGCCAAGATCTCCACGAGCCGACAAGACGCATAGACGGCATCGTCATACCCAAAATACCGATCCGCGAAGAACATGTGCCCGGACATTTCCCCGGCCAACACTGCCCCCTCTTCTTTCATTTTTGCTTTAATCAACGAATGCCCGGTCTTCCACATCACGGCGCGCCCACCGCGCTTGGCAATGTCATCGTAAAGGCTTTGGGACGCTTTAACCTCCGAGATGATCGTACTCCCCGGCTTCTCGGCCAAAATATCTCGTGAGTACAGCACCAGGAGACGGTCTCCCCAGAGCACCTGGCCCTGCTCATCAACTGTGCCGATTCGGTCTGCATCCCCGTCATAGCCGATTCCCACATCAGCCCGATGATCCTTCACCGCTTGCATCAGGTCGGACAGGTTCTCAAGCACCGTGGGATCCGGATGATGGTTGGGGAAACGTCCGTCCAGATCGCAATAGAGCCCCGTGACCTTGCACCCCAGCAATTCAAGCGCTTGCTTGGCAACGAGAGACGCCGCACCATTGCCGCTATCGATCACGACGTGCAACCGATCAGCGTTGACATGAGAAAAGCTTTTCTTGATGTACTCCAGATAGTCAGGGATGATCGGATACTCAGAGAGCTGCCCATTCCCTGAAGCAAAGCTGCCCTGCTCCATCACACGACGCAGTTCTTGAATGTCATCTCCATGGATCGCCGTTTTGCCGACACAGATCTTAAACCCGTTATACTCCGCCGCGTTGTGGCTCCCGGTAATCATAATGCCGCCCCCCACAGGCAGAGTGAACAATGAGAAGTACACCAAAGGGGAAGAGCAGACTCCGATATCGATGACATCAAGCCCGCCGGCAAGCAGCCCCTTAAGAAGCGCCTTATGTAAAGCGGGGGAACTAAGCCGGCCATCACGTCCTACTGTGATCTTCTGGACACCACGCTTGCCGGCATAGGTGGAGAAGGCAAGTCCCAACCGCTCAGCTAACTCTTCCGTCAGCTCAGTGCCGACAATTCCTCGAAGATCATATTCGCGAAACAATCCCATGATGTCTCCAGTATGCTGGCAAGCGAACAAGCAAGAAAGCTGACGATGTATCAGCCTGTCAGCGTGCTTATTTGTTAGCTACTCGCAGTTCTTCCGTAATCATCCTTGAAGCGAACGATATCATCCTCACCCAGGTACGGCCCATTCTGTACCTCGATGATATGCACGGTCTCATGCCCTGGATTTTCGAGGCGATGTTGCGTCTTCACCGGAATGGCCGTACTCTGCCCAACCCGCAAGTCAAAAATCTCCTCACCCCTGGTCACCCGTGCAGTTCCAGCAATGACGACCCAATGTTCACTGCGTTGATGATGCATTTGGAGTGAGAGTCGCCCACCTGGATTGACTGTGACTCGTTTGACTTTGAACCCCGGACCTTCTTCCAACACGGTATAGGTCCCCCACGGCCGCTGAACGGTCAGATGCTCCAAATGCTCCGGTGCTTTCTGCTGTTTCAGAATGTCGACAACTTTCTTGACATCCTGCGCACGTGATTTTGGGCAAACCAACGTCGCATCCGGGGTATCCACCACCACCATATCCTCTAAACCGATCGTCGCCACAACTCGCCGGTCGGCATAGACGATCGACCGACGACTTTCTATGTCGACCACTCGCCCTGTCGTCACATTCCCGGCCTTATCCCTTGGGGCCACCTCATCCAGGCTTCCCCAACTCCCGACATCCGACCATTTAAAATTCACCGGGATCACGGCCGCCTTCGATGAACATTCCATCACTCCATTATCAATGGAGACCGGTTTGATGGTTCGATAGAGGTCTTCAATGGCCGACTTCGGCGCCTGACTCACCCGCAGTTCCTTGATTCGATCCATCGCTCTGGCAATGGCAGGCTGATGCCGACGAATCTCTTCCAAGATCGTCGCAGCCCGCCAGATAAACATCCCGCTGTTCCAATAATAGTTACCGGCCTTGAGATACTGCGTCGCCTTGTCCACATTGGGTTTTTCCACAAATTTGTGGACCGAGAACCCCCGCAACTTTCCCCGTTTCCCCAATGCAACTTTGTCGTTCGGCTTGATATAGCCATACCCGGTTTCCGGACGGATCGGCTTAATCCCAAAGGTCACCAAATAGCCCGCTTCCGCCAATTGACAGGCCAGTTGAACCGCCGCTTCGAAATCTCGCTGACCCGTGACCACGTGATCGGCAGGGACAACCAACATCATCGCGTCAGGATCGCGCCGCTGCGCCTCCAGCGCAGCCAAGGCAATGGCGGGGGCCGTATTCCGTCCTTCCGGCTCCAGCACAAACCCCTCGGCAAGGTCCTCTTTCCAATCGATGAGTTGCACGCGAATGAGATCGGCCTGTGCAGCATTGGTCGAAATCAAGACGTTGGCTGCTGGAGCACAGCCAAGGACACGCCGCATCGTTTGTTGAATCAAGGTATGCTCACCGCCGATCCGCAACAGTTGCTTCGGAAATAGATGTCGGCTCAACGGCCAAAATCTGGTCCCGCTTCCTCCCGCCATAATGACCGGATACAGATGGTTCTGCAGCTTGAGGGTTGAGGTTCGAGGTTTGAGAGAGGCCATACTCAGAGTCTCCGATCCTATGTAGGTTTTCCTGAACTCGAAACCTGAAACTTGACACGTGAACCTTGACCTTGCGCTTCCAGAATCATGTCTGCCAGCTCCCTAACGGCCCCCTCTCCCCCCTTTTTTCGGCACACATAATCCACCGCCCGACGGATCTCCGGCATCCCGTCGGCCGGCGAAGCGGAAAATCCGACTGCCTTCAAGGACTCCAGATCATTGACATCATCCCCGATATAGGCCACCTGGCTCAGCGACAAACCATGACGCGCTGCCATCTCGCGAATCAACGACAGCTTATCCGTCACACCCTGGTGGAGCTCAGGAATCGCCAATTTTTCTGCCCGCCGCGCGACCAATCTGGTTCGCTCCTGCGTCACGATCGCCGTGATGAGCCCAGCCTTCTGCAGGAGTTTGATACCCATCCCATCGCGAGTATTGAACTTCTTCCATTCATCGCCCGACTCGGAATAGTACATGCCGGCGTCGGTGAGGACCCCATCGACATCGGTGGCAAACAACTGGATCTGTCGAAGCACCGTTCGAGACGGCTGCCTTGAGGTCGAACGTCGTCTCACAGTTTTATTCGCGAATGCCATAGGAAACGATTGAACCCTTCATGATCGCTATCATACCCACTCGAGATGGCTTTGCAAAACAATATCACGGCTCACTCGAGCAGACACACGCACGCACCCATTGAAATCACCGTTGGACAGGCTATGAATTATCGGAGCTCAACCGTCCATCAATTAGGCAGGGAGGTCCTGAGGGGAAAGTCGAAAGGGGCGCGGTGAAAATCCTAAGTCTCGTGCAGCATCACTATGGTCGAATACCAAGTCTTGATTCATGCGTTCGGCCATTTCCGACGTCCAATTGCTGTATCGCGGCAGTAGACGAAATGCTGTCACTCCCAACCGAAAGAGCCATCGAGGGATTGTCACCAGATGAGGGATTTTCCCAAGAGCAGCAAAGACGTGGCAGGCCATCTCCCGGTATGACAGAGTTTCACCGCCTGAGAGATTGTATGTCCGGTTCCCAGCCGCAGGCACAGTGAGGGCCGACACACACGCGGTTGCCACATCCTCCACATGCACCGGCTGACGCAACCCATCAGCTCGTCCCAACAAAGGAAACAAACCCCAGCGACGC
>JAOUGT010000087.1 GCA_029865485.1 Nitrospira sp. | reverse complement strand
TCTCATCTGTTATTCCCCTGAGATGGTGGTCGTCGTTTTGTCTATCGTCTCATACTTACCGAGAGACAACAGCTTATGCAAGGGGGCGTCTTGTATTCCACACACTTGGTTAAGCCATGCGATTCCTGCAGAATAGGTAAGAGGAGGAGGTGAAACCACGATGAACACAAAAGCAAGGACGGTATGGTCACTCAACCTTGGCGCGACTCCCCTGGTCGAGAACGCCATGCGGTTTCGTGTCTGGGCTCCGCATGCGACAGAGGTGGCGGTACAATTACTCGGCGAGGGACGGTCCGCAGTTCCATTGCAGCCTGAAGCGCACGGATACTTCGAAGCCATAATCCCACAGGTCGCTCCGCTGACACGCTACCGTTACGTGCTTGATGGATCAAAGGAGCGGCCAGACCCTGCGTCTCGATTCCAACCGGAGGGGGTCCATGGCCCATCGGCCGTCGTGGATCCCAATGCCTTTCAGTGGATGGATCAGTCCTGGAATGGCCTCCCCCTCAAGGATTTCATCATCTATGAATTACATGTCGGCACCTTCACGAACGAAGGTACCTTTGAGGCGGTGATTCCCCATTTACGTTACTTGAAAGAGACCGTCGGGATCACAGCCATCGAACTGATGCCGGTTGCACAGTTTCCAGGCCGGCGCAATTGGGGGTATGACGGCGCATCCCCGTTCGCCGTTCAATCAAGTTATGGGGGGCCGGATGGATTAAAGCGATTGGTGAATGCGTGCCACAAGATAGGGCTCGCCGTCATCCTCGATGTGGTTTACAACCATCTCGGTCCCGAGGGCAATTACCTCGGCGACTTCGGGCCCTATTTTACCGATCACTACCAGACGCCCTGGGGATTGGCCATCAACTATGACGGTCCGGAGAGCGATGCCGTTCGACAGTATGTCATCGGCAATGCATTGTATTGGGTGACGGAGTATCACATCGATGCGCTCCGACTGGACGCGATCCACGGCATTTTCGATTTCAGTGCCCATCACATACTGAAAGAGTTAACCCTTGCCGTTCATCAACAGGCAGGGTGCTTGGGCCGCCAGATCTTCGTGATCGCGGAAAGTGACCTAAATGATGTGCGAATCATTAATTTGCCGACATCCGGCGGATATGGTCTCGATGGGCAGTGGAACGACGATTTCCATCACGCCTTGCGCGTCTCGCTCACCGGTGAACGGGCAGGATATTACGAGGACTTTCGTGGCTTGAAAGATCTCGGAACCGCCCTGCGCGAGGGATTTGTGTACAGCGGGCAGCATTCGGCGTATCGCCGGCGGCGACACGGGAATTCGCCGGAACATTGTCGCCCGTCGCAGTTCGTCGTGTTCTCCCAAAATCATGACCAGATCGGGAACCGCGCGGTCGGTGACCGATTAAGTACGCAGCTTCCGTTGGAGGCCCTCAAGGTCGCACGTGCGACGGTCCTCCTTTCTCCGAATATTCCGCTCCTGTTCATGGGGGAGGAGTATGGCGAACGAGCGCCGTTTCAATATTTCATTGAGCATGGAGATCCGGACTTGGTTGAAGCGGTGCGGCAGGGGCGGCGAAGGGAGTTTGCCCACTTTGGGTGGAAGCCGGAAGAGATTCCCGATCCACAAGACCCTGCGACGCTTGAGCGATGCCGATTGGATCGTACGGACCTTGATGATCGGCAAACCGGACTGCTCCGTTGGACCCACGCCCTGATTCAGCTGAGGAAAGCCGTTCCGGTATTGGCTGCCGGCGACGCAGAGACCTTGCACCATTCAGTGTGGGTGTTTGAGAAGGAAGAGTTGCTGGTGATGCATCGCTGGTCCACTACGGGAGACCAGGCGTTGCTTCTCCTAGGATTCAAGAAGACCCCCGTGGTCTGTCCGCTCACTGCCCCAGTGGGGGTGTGGCAACGGCGGTTGAGTTCGGGAGCGGAGGAGTTCGGTGGAAGCGGAGCAGATGACCTGCCACCACGATTGGCGATTCAGGCTCAGGGAACGCCGGTGACAGTCCCTGGATATTCCGCGACGGTCTATGTCCTATCGGAAGACCGGTCTCTGGAGTGAGCCAAGAGCGCCGATCGGTGCCGTTTGTCTCTTGAACATGCTCAATGAGAGGGGAGGTGTGTGATGCCTGTTTCGTATGTCACGCGAGTACTCGATCGGTCATTCGATTGGTTGTCCACCTCGGGAATCCGCGTCGTCTTGATTGCGACGGCTATGCTGGTCGCGTTCTCGCTCCTGCAGCGAGGAGTGGGGAAGCTCCGCAGGCTGTACGAAGGCACATTGCCCGGTCCGGCCGAGATCCAGCGCGCGAGTACGCTGACGCAGATTGTCAGAGATGTGGCGCGGCTCGTGATCTTCTTTGTGGGGATCATGATGATCTTGTCGGAAATGGGGATTGACTTGAAGCCCGTGTTGGCGGCGGCCGGGCTCGGGGGATTGGCCATTGGCTTCGGTGCGCAAAGCCTTGTGAAGGATGTGATCTCAGGATTCTTTATCCTGTTGGAGAATTCCATTCGGGTCGGAGATGTCGTTGAAGTTGCCGGAGTGTCCGGTCTCGTTGAACAAATCGAACTTCGGTCCATCAGATTGCGGGATTTATCCGGCAATGTTCATGTCGTGCCGAACGGAGTGATCGACAAGGTCAAGAACATGACAAAGGGTTACTCCTATTATGTGTTCGATGTCGGCGTCGCCTACCGAGAAGATGTCGATGAGGTCATGGTCACCCTGAAGTCAATCGCCGACGAGTTGCAGACTGATCCGAATTTCAAAGACGACATACTGGAACCGTTGGAGATGCTCGGGGTGGATCAATTTGCCGATTCCGCCGTCATCATCAAGTGCCGGATCAAGACGCACCCTATCAAACAATGGCGTATCGGGCGCGAGATGAATCGGCGCATCAAGAAGACATTCGATGCCAAGGGGATCGAAATTCCATTCCCTCACCAGACGATCTATTGGGGCGAGCCGAAACAGGGAGCGCCGCAGCCATTGTATGTCGCGGGGTGGCAGCCTTCTCAGCCGGTATCCCGCTAGGGGACTTTGGCCGAACGAACGGGAACCGGTATGAACCACGCGAAATCGGCGCAGGCGACAGCCGGCCTGTCCCGCAAGCCACAACACGAATGGGCCGATTGGCCGGATGAAAAACTGCTCGACCTGCGGCTCTGCGACCTTCATCTCACTGTGGAGGGAAGCCAGATTATGAAGCAGATCTGCCAGCTCGATGATGAATTGGCTGCACGAGGGCTCCTCTTCCATCCACATTTCTGGCTCTCCGACGAATGGTTCTCGCCGGACGGAGTTCCTGGCATCGCCGTGCCATTCTATCTCGCCCATCCAAGGCTGGCTCAACTGGAACTGGCTCAGATGCTGGAGGTCGAAGGCGGAACGCCGGAATGGTGCATGCGCATTCTCCGGCACGAAGCCGGGCATGCGTTGGACAATGCCTATCGCCTGCGGCGCCGACGGGACCGTCAAACCGTGTTCGGCAAATCAACGCAGCCCTATCCGAAGTGTTATACCCCCAAACCGTACAGTAAGAACTACGTGCTTCATCTCGATATGTGGTATGCACAGAGCCATCCCGATGAAGACTTTGCCGAAACCTTCGCCGTCTGGCTGAATCCCCAGTCGCTCTGGCGGGAACGGTATGCGGATTGGCCGGCTCTCAAAAAGCTGGAATACATGGATCGGTTGATGGCCTCGTTGGTCGAGGCACGACCGTTGGTGACGAGCAAGCAACATGTGGACTCGCTGCCTCGGCTTCGACGGACCTTACGGAAACACTATGAGCAGAAACACGCGCACTATGAAACGCCTCACCCGACGTTCTATGACCGCGACTTGCATCGACTCTTTTCCGCTGCTTCCGAGCATCGGGCCAATCTCTCGGCGGTGCGGTTTCTCACGCGTATTCGCCGGGACGTGTGTCGGGAGGTGGCAGCCTGGACCGGGGAATATCAGTACACGATCGACCGTGTGTTCGAGGACATCGTCACACGCTGTCGGGAACAGCGTCTCCGGCTGGCCATCTCGGAGGAAAAGGCGACACTTGATGTCACGATTCTCCTGACGGTCCAAACGATGAACTATCTGCACAGCGGCCATCATCGGGTGGCGTTATGAAGCCGCTCCGCGTCCTCGTCCTGGTCCACGAAGACCTCGTTCCGCCGGATACAGCCGACGGGGTCGACCTGGGTACCGTTGAGTGGAGGACGGAATACGAAGTCGTCACCACGCTGCGCGAGCTGGGACATGAGGTGCGTCCGCTCGGTGTCCAACACGAGCTCGCCGTCATCCGGCATGCGGTGGATGATTGGAAACCTCACATTGCCTTCAATCTGCTGGAGGAATTCAGCGGGGTGGCCATCTATGATCAGAACGTGGTGTCGTACCTCGAATTGCTCAAGGTGCCGTACACGGGTTGTAACCCCAGAGGGTTGATGTTGGCCCGCGATAAAGGGTTGGCCAAGAAGATTCTCTTTTACCATCGTATTCCAATTCCGGAGTTCATCACGGTCCCGTTAGGTCGTTCGATCAAACGGCCGAAGGAACTGGCATTCCCATTGATCGTCAAATCCGTCTCGGAGGAAGCCTCGCTGGGTATTTCTCAGGCTTCGATCGTGGATGATGACGACAAGTTACAAGAGCGGGTCAGGTTCATCCACCAGAGTCTCGGTACGGGTGCGTTGGTGGAACGGTACATCGAAGGGCGTGAATTGTATGTCGGTGTCATGGGCAATCATCGGCTGCAAGTATTCCCTGTTTGGGAGCTCGATATGAGCCGATTACCGGAGGAAACCAGAAAGATCGCCACGGCGCGCGTGAAGTGGAGTCGGGCGTACCGGCAGAAATATGGCCTCCGGTCGAATACGGCCGGTGATCTGACGGAATCGCAACGACACGTGCTTCAGAGCCTCGCCAAACGTGTCTACCGCAGCCTGGGACTCAGCGGGTATGCGAGGATTGATGTTCGACTTGATCCGACGGGACAGGTCTATGTGCTCGAAGCGAATCCGAATCCTCACATAGGCATGGTCGAGGATTTTGCCTCCTCCGCCGTCGGCGCGGAGCTTCAGTACGCGGCTCTGCTCCAACGGATTCTTGATCTTGGCCTGCGGTGGCATCCGCACGTCACGCCGTCCGACAGAACGACTCCGGTTCCAAGCCGGGTCGGCGAAGGTCCGGACGGCATCACCCTGCCTTGAAGTAGAGGACCGACAGGGGCGGCAGGGTGAGGACAACAGAATTCGGAAATCCGTGCGCAGCAATCGCCTCAGCCATCACACCGCCCCCGTTGCCCACATTGCTCCCGCCATAGGTTTCGGCGTCGCTGTTCAATAACTCACGGTAGTGGCCTAACGTGGGCACGCCGATTCGGTATTCGTAGCGAGGAACCGGTGTGAAGTTGCAGACGCAGACGACTTGATTGTTGGAATCTTTGGCCCTACGGAGAAATGAGATGACCGAATGCTCCGTGTCATTAATGTCGATCCACTGGAATCCGGTCCAATCGTAATCGACTTCATACAGCGCCGGCTCGTTCCGATAGAGCCAGTTGAGATCGCGGACGTACCGTTGCAGGCCCGCATGCGATTCATGTTGGCAAAGATGCCACTGAAGGCTGTCATCATGGTTCCACTCCCACCACTGGCCGAATTCTCCTCCCATAAAGAGCATGTTCTTTCCCGGATGGCCATACATGTAGCCATAGAGGGCACGCAGGTTGGCGAAGCGCTGCCAGTTGTCCCCGGGCATCTTGTCGAGCAAGGCCTTCTTTCCATGCACGACTTCATCGTGGGACAGCACGAGGACGAAATTTTCTTGAAACGCGTAGAGCAATCCGAAGGTAATTTGATTCTGGTGGAATTTACGATGGATGGAGTCCTTTTCAAAATAGTCCAGCATGTCGTGCATCCAACCCATGTTCCACTTGAATGTGAAGCCCAACCCTCCTGTATAGGTCGGTTTCGACACTCCAGGCCAGGCAGTGGATTCTTCAGCAATTGTGATGGCACCTGGGTGTTCCTGGTGGACCAAGACATTTAACTCCTTGAGGAAGGAGACGGCCGCGAGGTTTTCGTTCCCCCCAAACTGATTGGGGATCCATTCACCGGCTTTTCTTCCGTAGTCGAGGTACAACATCGAGGCCACCGCATCTACGCGAAGCCCGTCGATGTGGTATTTGTCCAACCAGAAGAGCGCACTATTCTGGAGAAAATTCTTCACCTCCACCCGCCCGTAGTTGAAGATGCGGCTCTTCCATTCCGGATGATAGCCGAGGCGCGGGTCCTCGTGATCGTAGAGGTGTGTGCCGTCGAACCAGGCCAGTCCGTGCGCGTCATCCGGGAAGTGCGCTGGTGCCCAATCCATGATGATACCGATTCCCGCTTGATGAGCGGCGTCGACGAACGCCATGAAGTCTTCCGGCGGGCCGAATCGGCTGGTGGCGGCAAAGTAGCCGGTGGCCTGGTAACCCCACGATCCGTCGAATGGATGTTCGGTAACCGGCATCAGTTCAATGTGGGTGTAGCCCATGTATTTGACGTAGTGAATAAGTTTGTCGGCCAGTTCCCGATAGGTCAGCCAGCGGTTCTCCTCTTCAGGTACCCGCATCCAGGATCCGAGATGCGCCTCGTAGATGGACATGGGCGCGGTCAATGGATCACGTGTCGCACGGGCGTCCATCCACGCCCCGTCGTTCCATCGGTAGCCGGAAAGATTCTGTACGATTGAGGCCGTGCGAGGACGCAGTTCAGCCGAAAATGCATAGGGGTCGGCTTTGGTGAAGGGGGTCGTGGCTTGGTGAGAGCGGATTTCGTACTTGTAGAGCGTTCCTTCGGGAATATCCGGGACGAACAACTCCCAAAGGCCGGTTGACCCACGCCCCACCATCTGATGGCAGCGACCGTCCCAGTGATTGAAGCCACCCACGACACTGACTCGCATCGCGTTAGGAGCCCAGACGACAAAATGAACGCCGGCAATCCCATCCACGGTGGTGAGATGAGCCCCCAATCTCTCGTAGCCTTTGAACAGTTTCCCCTCTGAAAACAGATGGAGGTCATGGTCGGTGATTAAAAGTGGGAACGCATAGGGATCGTGGCGTTCCGTGACAGTTCCTTCAGAGTCAGTGACGCGGATCCGGTATTTTGGTGTTCCCTTCGGGATGTCGAGGATTCCCTCGAATACTCCTGATTCATGGATGCGGGTCATCGGTATTGGTTTGCGGCCAGCGGTATCAGGAATAATCTGTGCTTCGCTCGCATCGGGTGCGTAGGTGCGGACGGTGAAAGCCTCTCTCCCATTTAGGGTTGTACGATGAGGGCCCAGTACTTCATGAGGGTTCCAGTGTTCGGCCTTGACGAGTCGTTCAAGTTCCAGGTGTTCGAGTAGGGCCATGGTGTTGTCCTCCTGTGTCTCAATAAATCATCACGTCATCCCTATCCTAAGCGTGTGGCTCATGCTAAGTAAGGGGGAGCGAAAGAAAAGGAGTGGAATACATTGCAATCGAGGAGAGTCCAACCGGCACAGCGCAGTTCGCTTGGGGCAAATCCATGCGGGGCGGTCGGCAGATTGCATGAACAGCTCTGTCAGTTGGCGGCGCAGTTCGGCGTGGCTGCGTCTTATGTGGATGAACGTGGCGTTCGTCGAACGGTGAGTGATCGAAGCCTTCGCCAAGTTCTCTCGGTAATGGGTGTGGAAGCGTGGAACTCGCTCCAACTGAGCGAGAGAATGCGCGAGGTTCGTTTGGACCGGTGGCGTGACATGTTGGATCCTGTGATGGTCATACCGGTGGATCGATCGCGCCACGCGGTTCCCGTTCGTTTGCCTGTGGCGGTCGATCAATTGAGGCAGGTCACGCTCGCGTGGAGGCTCGGGAAAGAACAGGGTGGGGCACTGATCGGACGGTGTGTCGGACAACGGGCGAAGATTCTTGGCAAGGCGACGCTCTTTGGCCTTCGTCATTGCGAGGTCGCGCTGTCGTTTCCTGGGAAACTCCCCCTCGGCTACCATTCGCTGGTGGTGGAGGCATCGGGACCAGGGATCAACCGGCGTGCTGCGATGACGGTCATCGTGGTACCAAGTCAGTGCTACCTGCATCCAGCCGTCAAGGATTTCCGTCGAACCTGGGGTATTACGATCCAACTCTATGGCCTCCGCAGCGTCAAAAATTGGGGTATCGGGGATTTTCGGGATCTCAGGGAGATGATTCAGTGGGCCGGGAGCCGACTCGGGGCGGATCTTCTGGGGGTGAATCCACTTCACGCGCTGCCGCCAGGGCAAGTGAGTCCATATTCGCCCTCGAGTCGGCTGTTTCATCACCCGCTCTACCTCGATATCGAAGGCATTCCAGAATTTCGGGAGGCACTGTCAATTCAGAAAAAAGTAAAGACCCCCTCCTTTCAGGCGAAGCTGGCGTCGCTACGCCGGAGCCCGACGGTGCAATATCAAGCCGTGGAACGAGTCAAGCGGCAGATCCTGGAAGAGCTCTTTCGCCTGTTTCAGCGGCACCATCTTGCGCGAAACACAGCGAGGGCCCGCGCATTTCTCAGGTTTGTTCGGAATGAAGGAGAGGCTCTGCAGCGATTCGCGCTCTTTCGGGCCTTAGAAGAACGGATGGCCCGCCGCAGGAAAGGTTCTGGAAGCGATGCGAAGGGGTGGCGTTCTTGGCCACCAGCGTACAGGCATCCTGACTTGCCCGCCGTCAAACAGGCCGCGATTCGGTATCAGAACCGACTGCAATTTTTCCAATATGTCGAATGGCAATGTCAGCAACAACTCCAGGCCGTCCAATCGGCGGCGAAGCGCTCAGGGATGGCGGTTGGTCTCTATAAGGATATGGCAGTCGGGATTGACCCGGGTGGGGCGGATTCCTGGGCGTTTCAGGAGCAGTTGGTCGCAGCCGCTTCGATCGGAACCCCGCCGGAACTGTTTTCTCCCAATGGGCAACGGTGGAATCTGTCCCCCTTTCATCCAAGTCGGATTCGCAAGCAGGGCTATCGCCTATTTGCAGAATGCTATCGCCGCACCATGCAGGCTTGCGGGGTGATCAGAATCGATCATGCCATGGGCCTGTTCCGCCTTTTCTGGATCCCAGAAGAACTCGTACCGGCCCAAGGCACCTATGTGTGCTATCCGGCAGACGATCTTCTGGGCATCCTTGCACTCGAAAGCCAAAGGCAGCAAGTCATGGTCATTGGGGAGGATCTCGGAACGGTGACCCCATCGATTCGGGCCAGTTTGATGGCGGGAGGGTTGCTGTCCTACCGACTCTTGCTCTTTGAGCAAACCACCCGCGGACGATTTGCAAAACCCTCTCGGTTTCCCACGTCCGCCGCCGCTTCCGTGACGACGCACGATCTCCCGACATTGCGGGGTTTTTGGATTGGCCGTGACATCGAGCTGAAGGCTCAACTTGGTCTCTATCGAGACCCGGAATGGATCAAGCATGATATGGTCACTCGTACCCGGGACAAGCAAGCGCTTCTGGATGCCTTAGTAAGGGAACGGCTTCTGCCAGCGGGCTGTCCACGAGACGCGAAGGGGATCCCACAATTGACCGACGAACTCTGCCGAGCTGTCTATGCCTATGTCGCCCGCACACCCAGTCGAATCCTGTTGATCTCCTTGGAAGATCTCTTGGGCGATATCGAGACCCCGAATGTTCCGGGCGAGCATGCCTATCCGTCATGGCGGATCAAAGCCGGTCCTCCCGGCGGCACCTGGGAGGACTGGACGAAGCTCGATCGGGTGCTTATGATGACGCAGACTATCAGTGCTCAGAGAAATCAAGTCTGATCAGTTCATTCCTCTTGGCCTCCCTTGTCGCAGGATATGATCGGGTACCATTCTTATGGATGAAGAGGGGAAGAAGACGCTCGACTCGACCGCTCGTCTGGCGACACTTATTTTTCTTGTCGCCTTGGGCTACCTGCTTTTCGCCACGTTTCGACCCTATTTTTCCGCGCTGATCTGGTCCGCCGTTCTTTCCTATGGACTCTATCCGCAGTATTGCAAAGTCGTGAAGGTGACCGGTGACCGCCGCTCGCTGAGCGCATTGGTGATGAGCGTCGCGGTCACGATCGGTGTGATTCTCCCTCTGGCGTACTTGTCGTTCTTGATCGGAAAAGAATTGGCTCGGACTTACTTGACGGTTGTGTCAACCTTGGAACAGGGGCCGGGTGTGATCGATCAATGGCGCGTCCATCCCTGGGCGACGGCGATCCTAGAGCAGCTTCAGGAATTTCAGCGGATGACCGGCACTGATGTGCGTTCTGTCTTAGTGGATAATTTGGCTCAACTTGGGAGTGCGCTCGTAGAACGGTTGACCCAGGTGGCCAAGAATGTACTGGTCGCCTTGATGGAGCTCAGTATCATCCTGCTCTGCACGTTCTACTTCTTCCGTGACGGCAAGGGGATGGTCGATTCCTTGAGGGATGTGCTGCCGCTCGATGAACCGCACCAACAGTTGGTCGTTCACCGATTCAGCGAGGTGGTGAGGGGCGCCGTCCTCGGCAACACGCTGGTGGCCGCTCTCGAAGGCGTCGTCGGTGGCCTCGCGTTTTGGTTTGCCGGGATTCCGGTCCCTCTGCTGTGGGGAGCCGTGATGGGGATCCTGGCGTACCTGCCGCTTGTCGGGGCCGGGATCGTCTGGCTCCCAGTGGCCCTCTACTCGTTCATCCAGGGCGACGTTGCAGCCGGCGTGATTCTGTGTGTCTCGGGATTCATTATCGCGGTGCTCGACTATGTGGTGCGGACAGTAGTGGTCGGCGAAGCCTCGAAGTTGCATACGCTCCTGACGTTCTTTGCGGTCTTGGGTGGCATCCAGTTCTTCGGATTGGTCGGTATCGTGGCTGGTCCTCTTGTTGTTGCCACTAGTTTTGCTCTTTTGGACAGCTATCGAGCTCAACGGTCTGGTGTGGTGTTGCGCAGCATCGAGTCATGACCCCAGCATGGCGCCAGTGGGTCGGTCAAGCCTGGGGATTCCTCCAATCCGTTACTGAGAAGTTCCTCGCGGACAATGGGTTCTTTCTCACGAGTGCGCTTGCCTTCAACCTCCTGCTCTACTTCGTTCCGCTCTCTCTCTTGATGGTCTCATTGCTCGGGTATACGGTGGTGGACTCCGAGCGCGCGATGAACGAAGTTCAATCTGTCATGCGAGCGTTTCTTCCCCAATCTCAACAGGCGTTGGCGGAAAACTTGGCAGCAATCGTCACTGGGCGCGGACTCCTAGGTTTGGTCGGTCTCGGCTCGTTTGTCGTGTTCAGCAGTTTTCTGTTCGGAACGATTCGAAGCGTGCTCAATCAAATCTTTCATGTGCAGCAGTTTCGTGCGTTCCTCAACGGAGTTGGGATTGATCTCCTCATGACCGTGCTGGTCGCCATCTTACTGTTTGGTGTGGTGATGAATACCTCCTTGGTGACGATGGTGGGGACATTCGCGGAGCGTTATCCGTCCTTGACTCCGGTCTTTACACCCGCGTTGACGCTGTGGGATCGCGTGCTCGGATTTACCGCAACCGTGGTACTATTTTTCGTGTTGTATCGTGTGGCCCCTGCGAGAACACTCCCGGCTGGGGCCTTGTTGCTCGGGGCCTTAAGCGCGACGCTGTTATTTCAATTGGCGCGGTGGGGGTTTACCTGGTATGTGACGATGGCTCAAGCGACCCTTGTCCTGTATGGCGCCTTGAGCGGCCTGATGTTTTTCTTCATGTGGCTCTATTATGCCTCTCTCGTCTTCATCCTTGGAGCCGAAGTCGCCTGGTTTTGGGCAATGAGATCAGAAGCGCGAGGAAAGAACTCTCCCGCCTGACCCTCGACAGAGATGCAGGTAGCGCGGTACTGGGGCCACCTGCAATCAATACCTCTGAGCAGGATGAGAAGCCTCGGAGTTACGGCATGTCGCGGACCCGCCGTTCCAGCTCGGCAATCCGCTTTCGCTCCTCCTCCAAGGACGCGATCAGTGCATGAGTTTCGCGCGCGTGACGCCATCGGGCCCCTAGTGAGGCGATGCCGCTGAGCGCGGCGCCAATGGCGGTCGAGGTGAGTATCACCAGGACTAAGGAGGTTTGGTATTCCCAGACGAGAAACTGGACTGTCACGGGAAACGTGTTTTGTAGGGCAAAGACGGCGATGAGAATCGCCAGAATGAGTGCCAGCAACAGAGACGTCATTGTGCCATACCCTCTAAGTACATGTCTCCCTCCCCCTCAATCATGAGCTCATCGGTGTGTGACTGAGACCTCACCTATTGTTTGCTTCCTGACGTGAATTCATCGTCCTCTTGACGAACGTTCCTAGCAAGAGTCCGGCCAGGATTGCCCGAGTGATGGGGCGGCATACAAGTTGCGTTTTACTAAGAGACAATGAGTCAGAAACGCTCAGACAATGCTGTTTTTCTCCACAAGGCGAGATTCTATCCTGTCCCAAAAGGCTACATGCTCGCCGATGTATCCATGGTCCGGCATGAAGGCCGGACCGGGGCGATTCCGGAAGTGACGCTTCTTGCCATGAAGGAGGCCATCGTTGTCAGAGGAGATTGGCAAAGTGGATGGGACGAATCAACGGGATTCCGACGGACATGTGGCGGAAAGCCTTGACAGGTAGGATGGGCCAATGTCACAATGTGACCTGTGGGTCACTTATGAGCAATTGGTCATTATATGACTGTCGGGATGTGGGAGGTGATTCCGGTGATGATGTCGGTTGTCGGATCGCGCAGCGATCACCAGGAGAGGCGCTTCGGTGACCGTCGAAAGGAAGGAGAGCAGGCAGTTGGTGCCTCACGTTCTAACCCGGTGCTCAGTGAGAGGGGCAAGAGTGACCGAGCCTCCGGGAGCGAAGAGGACTGCCGAGGGGAGGGGGAGCGACATTGGAAGCTCTTGGTGTGGGATCAGGATGGAAGCTGCCATGAGGGGACAACGCCCTGTGTCATTGAAACAACGCTGTTTGTCGAGTCAACCTGGATGGCGCCCATCGGTTCGGATGTCACCATCAGCCTTGTCCCAGGAGAGGAGGATGCGGTGGGGCAAGAGCTCATTCAGGGGACGGTCGTGTGGCACTGTCCGCAGGACGACGAATTTAAGAATAAAGCGGGGTTCGGCGTTCGCCTGCACCCGCAATCGGCTGATACGTCTAGTCCAGACCTTAGCGCCCGACTCGAAGGGGGTCCCCTGAAGTTGATATGTGGAAATGTCAAGCCAGTTGGTCGTGGACGGGAAGAATCGGACGGGTATCAGCGGATGACGGTGGGCCGATTGATAACAGTCTGATCGGGAATGGATTTTGTCTGAAGGAACATTTCTCCCGTGTGTCGTGCAGCCCCGGCCCATCACAAAAAGGGGATGTGAGGCAAACTAAACCCGCATATGACACTCAGGAAGAGAGGTGAATTATGGCGGAGAATCGGACGGAAATGATGGTTGCCGGGATGTCATTTCTAGCTGGATGTCTTGTCGGCGGAGCAGCCGGGTTGCTGTATGCATCACAGTCAGGGATGAGAGCCCGGTGTCATTTGGGGAATCTTGCGGGGGATGGATGATGCGGGATTCATTCAT
>JAOUGT010000277.1 GCA_029865485.1 Nitrospira sp. | reverse complement strand
GCATGCCAAGGCATCGCTGAAGCATGCAGAGGAATCGCTGGCGCATGCCGAAGAGGCTCACCAGCCGGCGAAAAAGAAGTAAGCAAGAGCACCTTCTCGCCTCAAGAAGCGAGGAGTCTTCGTTTTGACCAACTCCTCGCTTCCCGCATCTTGGAGGGAAGGGCAGTCGACGGCGTGGTTCTGAATAGTCAACCGCCCGGAGTCGTGTTCGTGACCAAGGAGGGTTGCGAAATGGTCTGGTCATGGCCGATCGGAAGAGGACCATCGATGTAGGCGAAGATGGAATAACGGGCTGGTACGAAGCGATGCCGCGGGACGTGCCGCATCGTCGCGATCACGTCAGGATCTTTGACACCGCTCGGGACGATGTATTGATCAACCAGCCGTTGACGCTCGATCGCACGGTCTGAATCCATGGGATGAGAATCCGCTCCTTTCCCTCCATTAGATGAGGAGCCCCAGATCAGGAGGTCGATCATGGCGACAGCGAGTGGAGCGCGGAAGGGACATTGATCAACTGGCACCATGGGAAGTCACGCATATTCCGTTCAGGCGTTCATCACGACATTGAGCAAGCGCAATGCCATGCCTTTTTGCATGGGAAACTGAGGTAGAAGGATCTGTTTTGTCGGCGCTTCTGTAGCATTCCACTACAGGAGCAACTGTGAAGTTGTAGCAAGTTATCCCTGTGCCCTACTTCATTCGAATGGCGCTTACACTCCAACCCGTCGAAGAGGTTTGGTTTTTCCCATTCGTGGCATCATGGCACCGGCCTTGCTCCGCTTTTTTCTTGTTCTCGTGAGCCGTTGTCATGCTGACCACGCCCAGCGATCTCCAGGCCGCGCTGTATTATGAAAGTCTCCCGGATCGGTTTGTCCGATGCACACTCTGTCCCCATGACTGCAAGATCGCCCCGGATCACCGTGGTGTTTGTGGAGTTCGAGTCAATCACGGAGGACAACTCTTCACGCGCGTCGCGAACCGCATTATCTCAGCGGAGGTCGATCCGATCGAAAAGAAGCCGTTGTTTCACTTTCTTCCGGGAAGCACCGCGTATTCAATTGCGACAGTCGGGTGCAATTTGCGATGCCGGTTCTGTCAGAACTGGACCATTTCCCAATGGCCGAAGCTCAAAGAGTTGGTCGAGCGTGGTGAAGAGGTGTCTTCTGCCGTCCGCGAGCATCCGACGAGCGAGTGGTGTGCAGAAACAGAACCGCCAGAAGATCGCTGGGGAATCGGGACGCCGGTGGCGCCCTCCGAGCTGGTGGCACAGGCCGAACGAGCGGGGTGCCGAAGCATCGCCTACACCTATACTGAACCGACGATCTTCTATGAGTTGTCTCTCACAACCGCACGACTGGCGTCGGCAGCAGGGTTAGGCAACATCTTTGTGACGAACGGGTTCACCTCGCTCGATCCTCTGCGAGAGATCGCGCCGTACCTCAGCGCCGCCAACATCGACCTCAAATCATTCCGCGACAGCTACTACAAAAAGTTATGCGGGGCCAGACTCGACCCGGTCTTGGCGGCCATTCGGGAATACAAGAAGCTGGGGGTGTGGATCGAACTCACCACCTTATTGATTCCTGGGTTGAATGATGATGAGGGCGAGCTGCGGGATATCGCCCGTTTCATTAAAACCGACTTGGGCGAAGACGTCCCCTGGCATATCAGTCGTTTCTTCCCCGCCTATAAGATGGAGCACTGGCAGGAAACACCGATCCGTTCATTGCTGCGGGCGAGGGAGATCGGACAAGAGGAGGGGTTACGGTATGTCTATCTGGGAAATGTGCCACAGGAAGCAGGGGCGGAGGACACCTTCTGCCCAGGGTGCGGAAAGAATGTGATCCGGCGATGGAAACTGGCCGTGGTGGAGAATCGGCTTCGCGCCGGGCGATGTCCGGATTGCGGTCAGTTTGTGATGGGACGCTGGGCCATTGGAGGCTGACCTCGGATTACTCATGGGCTTGTCTGCCACACATGAGCTGATCAGGGTACTTGTTGCACGGGTGCCGGGATGTTTTCCCTCGGAGCTCGGACTCAACCTTTCGGTTCGTCGTCAGCGCGATCTCTTTCTGTGGTTTTTGGCGGCGCTCCTCTATGGCGCGAGGATTTCGGGATCGATTGTGAGAAAGACTCATGCCGAATTTGTCCGACGTGGCATCACCAGCCCCGAGGCCATCGTCAAGACTGGCTGGGATGGATTGGTCAGAGCGCTCGATGCAGGCGGCTATACACGCTACGACTTCAAGACCGCAACACAATTGTTGGAGGTGATCAAATATCTTCGAAATCAGTATGACGGCAATCTGCAAAGGCTTCACGCTGTCTCCAGCGATGTGGCTGATCTAGAAAATCGCCTCAAGGGCTTGGGGAAGGGAATCGGCGAGGTGACCGTCCAGATCTTTCTGCGCGAGTTGCGCGAGATCTGGCCGAGAGCGCAACCGACCTTGTCTCCTTTGAGCATTCTGGCGGCGAAGGACCTGGAACTCTGCTCGCGCACGAAGGGGAACGAAGGTCATGCTGCTGTAGAGCAACTTCGTCTCTTGTGGAAGCAGGCTGGGGTGAAGCGAAGGAGTTTCGGCGATTTCGAATCGGCGTTGGTGCGGCTGGGACGAGACTATTGCCGTCGGCAGCGAAAACAGCATTGTCCCCTGCGGGAATGTTGTACGCGACGACGAATAGGTCGGTTCCGGAGAGGCGGCAGGTACGGGAGAGGGGGTGAAAAGCAGCCATGATCGACAAGTATTCCTTCGGGAGCATCACGATCGATGGGCGAACCTATGACACCGATGTGATCATCTATCCGGAGCGCATCGACGATCGCTGGTGGAGGAAAGAAGGCCATTGGCTGCAACTGGCCGATCTCGGTGGTGTGCGGGAAACCCATCCGAGCGTGCTGGTGGTCGGCACCGGCTATTTCGAAAGGATGTATGTCGATCCGTCGGTATCAGATTGGCTACAGCAGCAAGGTATCACCCTCATTGCCTGTGACACGACGAGAGCCTGCACAGAGTTCAACAGATTGAAAGAGACCCAGAAAGTTGTGGCGGTGCTTCATTTGGCCTGTTGATGGAGCCCGCATCTCGGGAACAAGGATGATCGTCTCAACGAAACCACGGCGAGCCAGCTATTGCGACCTGTTGGAATCCGGCGTGCTGGCAGAACGGGTTGCACAAGCCCGGGAGCGATTACGCCGTTGCCATGTGTGTCCCCGCCATTGTGCGATCGACCGTCTTGAAGGAGATCTCGGCGTCTGCTTGGTGGGAGCCAAGCCTTTCGTATCCAGCCATGGTCCGCACCATAGGGAAGAAGCGCCGCTTCGCGGTTGGAACGGATCAGGCACGAATGGCACTTACTTAAGCTTCGCGGGATGGCCATAGGTGCGGATGTCCTCTCTGGCAATTGCCCGTGGTTTGGTGAGCAGTGGGTAGGGTTTTGGGCGTCGCTTGATGGCCCTGGGCTCAAGGCGTCCGGGCCGATTGCCCACCTGCCGTTGCGCGATCAGGACTAACAAGCGATCCTGTGTCTCATCGCCGGTGAGGCCAGAGCGATGCT
>JAOUGT010000276.1 GCA_029865485.1 Nitrospira sp. | reverse complement strand
AATGGTGCTGGAGCAAGACGGAGGGGCCTTGCCCAAGATGCTATTGCCCTTTCGATTGTTTGCCGGCGGTCCCATCATGCCGGGGAGTCAGTGGGTCTCCTGGATCCACCGTCGTGATCACATCGGGCTGATCGAGTGGGCTCTCGCCAACAACGGGATATCTGGCCCGCTTAATGCCGTAGCTCCAGAGCCGGTGACCATGAACGTATTTTGTGAAGTTCTTGGGCGGGTAATTCACAGACCGTCTTGGCTTCCCGTCCCAAGGTTCGCCTTGAACGTGCTTCTCGGTGAGTTGGGGACATTGATGACCACCGGCCAGCGGGTGATTCCAGCGAAAGCCATGGCGGGAGGTTATCGCTTTCAATATCCAACGTTGGAACCGGCCCTACAAGCCATCCTCATGGAGGCAAGAAATGCTCGGAGCGCGGCATAAGTCTAGTGATCGATGGGAACGACGGACGAACACGTTTCTTGTCGCAGTAACGTAGTCCAGCAAGGGAGCTGCTGTGATGGACACATTCTTGATGTGTCTGGTTCTCCTGGCAATGGTGATTGTGGCGGGCGAAGTGCTCTACCTCTCCTTCGCTCGTATTGCAGGATTTCACTGACCCCAAAGCTGATCCGTAGCCCACAAGGAAGTGAGCTCATTTCGGTAGGGTTGACGATGGGATTTCTCATGGCTGCGGCATTCTGTGTTGTTGGATGACTAGACTTTTGAACCATTAACAGGAGGTGCGCTTATGCAAATCCCCGGCGTTCATATTGCGGCAGGATTGATGGTGAGTCTTCTCGTAGTTGGTTCGGCTCTCGCGGATCAATCCCCGAGTCACGTTCCGTACGGGTCTGGAGATGACAGCAAGTCTCGCGGGGTCATCGGGATCTCTCTCCACGTGGGAGCTGAGCACGTCGGCGATCCAGCTGTCTTATATGTGGGAATGGTCCATCCCCAGGGCCCGGCTCATCAGGCAGGTCTTCGTCATGGAGATGAGGTCGTCAGTGTCGACGGCACAGCCGTGACCGGAAAGAGCTATGAGCAGGTGGTCCACATGATTCGAGGTGAGGCGGGAACCGTCGTGAAGTTGGGAGTGCGGGCGGAGAACGGGCTCCGGGAACTAGCCGTCACGCGTGTGGCCGGTGACAAGCTTCCGAAAGGACCAGCGGGATCGCATGGAAACCCAGCGCCATAACACCTAGCCGAAGGAAGTGGCTTGTGCGAGGACTTGTTTGGTTGAGGCGCGATCTGCGGGTGCACGATCAACCCGCTCTGACGACTGCCTGTGAGGAATGCGACGAGATCATTCCGCTGTTCGTGTTCGATGAGCCGTTGCTGCAGTCGAAGGAGTTCGGATCAGCCTGTGTGAACTTTATGCTGGGATGCTTGGATGAGCTCCAAGCATCCCTCGCCGCACTCGGGCTGCCGCTGCAGTGGCGGCGTGGGTGCCAAGTAGACGAAGTCGTTCGAGCAGCCCTCGAATGGGAAGTCGATGCTGTGTATTGGAACCGGGATTACGAGCCTCGCGCGCTCCTGCGAGATCGGGCTGTCCAGGAACGACTGGCTCGGGAAGGCATTGCCGCTAAGACCCTCAAAGACCACGTGGTCTTTGAGGCAGAAGAAGTGCGCGGTGCCACTGGAGAACCGATGCAGCGCTATGGCGCCTATCGTGCTCGATGGTGGGCCAAGTGGCATGCAATCAAACCGACAGTCCGGCCTGTCCCAGATCCCTCGATGACCACAAGGAAAGCTGTTCGGTTGTCTCCATCGCCGCTCCCAACCGCCAAGGAGCTGGGCTATGAACACCTTGTCCCGTGGATTACACCGGGAGAGGGTCATGCCCGCGAACAGTTGCGGTGGTTCATCGAAGGTCCCATTCACCGGTATGCCGATGGTCGGAATCGCCCTGCAATCGACGGCAGCTCGAAATTGTCCCCTCATCTTCGTTTTGGGACCATATCTCCCAGAGTGGCTGTGCATGCGGCGTTGGAAAGTCTGTCTCACAAGGGTCCGGTCTCTCGAACAGATGTTCTCACCTGGATCGATGAACTGATCTGGCGTGAGTTCTTTCACCAAGTCTTAGCGGCATTTCCGCACGTGGTTGACAGGCCATTCCGTCAGACTGCCGTACCACCGTCACGAGATCCTGGCCTTGAGCGGGATGTCCTGTTCCAAGCCTGGTGCAGCGGACGGACGGGCTATCCGATTGTGGATGCCGGTATGCGGCAGCTCAATCAGACAGGATGGATGCACAACCGTGTCCGCATGATCGTGGCGTCCTTTCTGATCAAGGATCTTCGGATCGACTGGCAAAGTGGAGAGCGGTACTTCATGCATCATCTGCTCGACGCTGATCTGGCGGCCAACAATGGGAATTGGCAATGGTGTGCGTCGACCGGGACAGATAGCATGCCGGGCTATCGGATTTTCAACCCAGCGCTCCAGAGCAAGAAGTTCGATCCCGACGGGGTCTATATCCGCCGCTATGTTCCTGAACTCGCCTATGTAGCGGCGAAGAGCATTCATGAGCCGCATCTCATGACCCCAGAAGAGCAGATACGCGCTCAATGCCGAATTGGGACCGATTATCCGTCACCGGTGGTGGATCATCAACTTGCGCGTGAGGAATATCTCAATCTCGGGAAGCAGGAGGTCACACGATGACGGGTTCCCCGATTCGCCTTGGAATCAGTCGGTGTCTTCTCGGAGATGAGGTCCGCTTCGACGGAGGACACAAGCAGGACCACTTCCTGACCGATGTATTGGGTCGCTACGTTGAATGGATACCGGTCTGTCCTGAGGTGGAAGCGGGATTGGGCACCCCGCGCGAAGCCATGCGGTTGGTGGGCAATCCGCGGGGCCCGCGGCTGGTGACGATCAAGAGCAAGCATGATCACACCCCAGCCATGGAGGCCATGATTGAGGAGCGTCTCGACTCGTTCAGTAAACTGGACCTCTCCGGGTTTATCTTTAAAAGAGGCTCCCCCAGTTGCGGGGTTGAACGGGTGCGTGTGTACACCGCACAGGGAATGCCGAGCCACAGCGGTGCCGGAATCTTTGCCAAGGCCTTTACAGAGCAGTTTCCGCTGATTCCCGTCGAGGAAGAAGGGCGGCTCAGCGATGCTGCACTCAGGGAGAACTTCATCGAGCGGGTGTTTTGCTATCGACGATTCCAAGACCTCGTGCAGAACGGCTTTACAAGACAGGCGTTGATACGGTTCCACACGATTCACAAATACTTGCTCTTGGCCCATAGCCAGCAGCACTACGAAACGATGGGGCAGCTAGTCGCTCAGGCAGAACGGTATCGACCCCAGGACCTGACGGTCAAGTACGGTGAACTGTTGATGAAGACTCTCGCGATGAAGGCAACCGTAAGGAAGCATGTGAATGTGCTGCATCATATTCTTGGCTACTTTAAGAAGCGATTGACCGCTCAAGAAAAAGTCGAGCTGTTAGGTGTCATCGACGACTATCACCGAGGGCTGACGCCCTTGATTGTTCCTCTAACGTTGATGAAACACTATGTCCACGTATTCGACGTGAGCTACATCCGTGACCAGGTCTATCTCAATCCACATCCGAAGGAA
>JAOUGT010000005.1 GCA_029865485.1 Nitrospira sp. | reverse complement strand
AACTGCCAATCAAGAACTGGCACTCGCAGCCTAATTTAGGCTGAGACGTCGTTCCATCTGAGGCCCGCGGGGGTGGAATGGCGTGATGCAGCGGGCTGGTCCAAGGTCGGTGCTCAGCGGCCGAGGATGAGAAAATTCTGGGCTAGTGGCCGTTCTAAGCCTGCCGACGGGCGTGGATGGCTGCGAAACGTAAATTGTCGGCTACACATGTAGACACAGTGCACTGACGATCTTCGGACAGGGGTTCAACTCCCCTCGCCTCCACCAAACCTCGCTTGCGCGTACCGCCCGCTCTTTATCGCTTTATCGTGATAGAGGCGGGCGGATAAACACCTCCAGTAAGTCCACCTTCTCGTGCTCAACCCAGCATGTCCATGCTCGCTCATGGCAGGCCATCAAAGAATCCAGGGAAACCTACTCGTTCGAGTCGAATGGTGCCCCGAGCACGTCCAACGAGTCGAGGGGCGGTATGTACTACGTGTACATCCTTCGCTGTTCTGACGATTTCTTCTATGTGGGCTCTACCAAGAACGTGGAAGCTCGCATTCATGCACACAATAGTGGTCGAGGGGCTACCTATACATTTAAACGTCGGCCTGTCCGGCTCATGTATGCGGAAGCTTTTGAGACGGAGGTGCTCGCGATAAAACGGGAGTGCCAGCTAAAACGATGGAGTGCTGTGAAAAAACAAAGCCTGATTGATGGCAATATCGAATGGCTTAGACGCTTGAGCAAACGACGAACGTAGTTGCCTAATCGCCCAAGCTGATTCCCTGGAAGGAGCCGTTAATCTACCAGTGGTATTTCCTTCGGTTGACCCGGCGCCTATTTATCGTTTTATCGAAATTAACGGCGCCGGAAAGAGTCCTCAACCCACAGGTGTTCCCACTCGCTCGACCCGGAGCCCTTACGATAGCTCCGGGCGACCAGATAAGACACCTCCAGCGCATTTCGGTTTAATCTCGAACTTCGTGCATATCTCCCATCTCGATGGTTCCGGCTTCTGTAACAGTCCCTCGACGCTCACTTAATTTTCGCCGTGATGGCTTTGCTGCCGCTATCGTCGCCGATGGTGACACTTACGGTGACCGGATTCTTTGTGCCGGTCAGATCGGCGCCATGGCCCTCCACTTTCAACTCGTAGTCATTCCCGAGAATCAACGACCGCAGCACTGCCTCAAGATGCACGCCGTTGATTGTTCCCTCGAAGACGTACCGCCCTTTGTGCTGTTTGAAAGAGTCCGGCGGGATCGCCGTCGAGAAGGTCCCAACCTGAATCATCACGGCTTCCTTGAGAGGTTCGATCCCGTTACTGCCGCCACCGAGGGTGAACGTGGCGTCCAGCTTGAACTCGTCGTTATCCTGACGCTGATAATCTCGTCCTTCAGCGTCTTCGTGGTGCGGACGATGGTAAGTTCTACCGCCACGGTGCCGATCATGGATGTCGATCTTGGCTCTCGCGTCGAATGCGGCAAACGGGATACTACTGCTGATCTTTACCACAAAGGCGTCACCGCTGCCGCTGTTAGTGCTCTGGATTGGACTACCCGCCGTGCCGGGGAAGCCGGATCCCGGCGTGTTGGTGGAGCCGCTCACGTAGACTTGGCCTGCCTGATCCACGGCGATCGCGGCGCCGCCCTCATTGCCACTGCCGCCCAAATAGGTGGAGTAGACGAGGGCCGTACCGGTTGCGTTGAGTTTGGTGACAAAGACGTCCTGACCACCGCCATTCGTGCTCTGGATGAGACTGCCCGCGGTACCGGGGAAGCCGGATCCCGGCGTGTTGGTGGAGCCGGTCACGTAGGCCTGGCCCGCATGGTCTACGGCGATCGCGGTGCCGAATTCACCATCACTGCCGCCCAAATAGGTGGAATAGACAATCGCCGTACCTGTGGCATTGAGTTTGATGACAAAGGCGTCCTCGCCACCACCGTGGGTACTTTGGATGGGACTGCCCGCGGTGCCAGGAAAGCTGGATCCTGGCATCTTGTCGGTGGTTCCTATTACATAGGCCTGGCCTTCCTGGTCCACAGCGATCCCATTACCGAATTCAAATCCTCCACTGCTGCCCAAATAGGTGGAATAGATGAGGGAGGTACCGGCTGCATTGAGCTTGGTGACGAAGGCGTCGCCGTTGCCACCATAGGTGCTCTGAATGAGACTGTTCGCCGTGCCGGGAAAGCCTGAGCCCGGCAAGTTCGTGGACCCAGTCACATAGGCCTGGCCAGCCAGATCCACGGCGATCGCGGCCCCGATGTCACCTCCACTGTCGCCTAGATAGGTAGAATAGACAATCGCCGTACCTGTGGTATTAAGCTTGGTGACAAAGGCGTCCTCCATACCACCAAACGTGCTTTGGATGAGACTGCTCGCGGTACCGGGAAAGCCGGAGCCAGGCGTGTCGGTGCGACCAGTCACGTAGGCATTACCGGCCGCATCCACGGCGATTCCGATGCCGGTCTCAATGCTACTACCGCCCAAATAGGTCGAATAGATAAGTGCATTGCCGGCCGCATTAAGCTTAATGACAAAGGCGTCGTTCTCGCCGCCACCAAAGGTGCTCTGGATGAGACTGCTCGCCGTGCCGGGAAAGCCGGACGACCCGGCTTCTCCCGTCACATAGGCGTTACCGGCTGAGTCCAGGGCGATCCCGAGACCGAGGTCATTGCCATTGCTGCCCAAATAGGTGGAATAGACGAGGGCCGTACCGGTTGCGTTGAGCTTGGTGACAATGGCGTCTCTGTAGCCGCCAAATGTGCTCTGGATTGGGCTGTTAGCAGTGCCGGGGAAGTTGGACGATTCGGTGGTTCCTATCATGTAAGCATTTCCCGCCTGGTCCAAGGCAATACCGCGGCCTGAATCTTGGCCGCCCCCGCCAAGATAAGTCGCCCAGGACAGGACCGGGTCGATGATGAGCGGTTTGCTCGTGTCATATGACGCGATCTGAAAGGCAACGTGCTGGGTCTCGCTCGGATACAGAGCAACTGACGCAGTATGATCTGAAGTCTGCTTAGACGATTGGACCGCATAAGTCCCGGACAACAGATGCTTCTCACCCTGCTCATCCCTCTGATAGGCCAACGGCTTGTGCATGCGGAGGGTTGCCGCTCCTGCTGCTGGCTCCATCGATGACCGCGCTACGGTCAGAACAAGATCTCCCTGCTCATCCACCACGATCTGCTCCGCCCCGTTGAACACCAGCATGATTTGTGTGGGATCGGCGCCGGGAGCTACGATGAGGTCATATTCGAGTTGGCCTTGATTGCCGTAATAAACAAGATCAATCCCTGCATAGAGATTCTTGTACTCGACCTTCTGGTAGGTGGGGATGTTCGTCCGCCACTTCGAGGGATCGTCTCCGATGAAGTAGTTGACAATGCCCGGCAGTGGCTCGAGTCCCACCATCTCGGCCTGTGAGTCGGCACCTTCAAATCTCATCCGGACGGCCGAATAGGAACTTGGAGAGGTGCTGCTCAACGTCTTGTGCGGTTTTGCGTCGATCCCACGTTCCTGATTCTTGGTTCCCCCTGTTCTCAAACTCAGCACCGCTTCGCTTGGCGTCAGGAAGAGAGTGTGCCCACCCCCGCGTGTCACAAACTGCACGGCAGGATCCCACTGACCCTGGTTGGCTTCAAAGCTGAGCGGTAGCTTTCCATAGTTCGACTGCAGGGTTGGGATCGCAGGTGCTGGTGGCTGGGTCCCACTCTCTGCTGCGTTCGCCCACGGTGTGGCTGCCGGTTCGAGCGCTAGGACAATGAGGAAGACCATGCTACTGAGGTGCCGGAACGGTTCGTTGTTGGATTCCATGATGACTCTCTCCTTAGTTCAATGGAGTCGAGTGAACAGTGGTTCTTACTCTTGACGGCGTTCTAAGAAAGAATGTGACTGAGGAAGGGCAAGCGGTGTGCCGAGGCAGGTAGACACTGAAATGTGTGGGATTCTGCGCGCTTCAGTAGATTGGTTGAAGAAATAGGGGCTTCGTCCTGGGGGAATCTGCCCCGATGTGATCAGTCAAGTGTTGCGTTTGTCAGCAACTCTCGCGAGAGCAATCGCTCAATGGCTTGCGAGGGTAAATCCTTTTCTTGCTAGGTGAGGCCGAGAGAGAGGTTCGTTGTCCGCTGTGTCGCTACAGCACATCGCTCCAGGGAGGACTGACGGCAAAGGCGGCATTGATCAAGCCGACGTGGGAATAGGCCTGGGGAAAGTTCCCGAGCTGGAACCGCGTCTCCGGCACAAAGTGCTCCGCAATGAGGCCGACGCTGTTGGCGCCGGTGAGGCATTGATTCATGATCTGCCTGGCTTCCGGTAGGCGACCCAGTTTCGCTAATGCCTGAACCACCCAGAATGAGCAAATCACAAAGCTCGACTGGGGCTTGCCGAAGTCATCTTGCCGCAGGTACCGGTAGAAAAACCCGGTTTCTTTTCCGTCTTGCCGGAGGACGAGGGTGTGCTTGATCTGAGAGACCGTTGTGTCGCAGACCTCTCGATCCGGAAATCCGACAATGGCCAGTTGCGCTAGGGAGGCATCGTAACTGTCATCTTTAGGGCCGTTCCGTAACGCCTTGTCCTTCATCGCTCGAAGCAGCGCGTTGGCTGCTCTGGCCCGTGCTGCGTCGAGATCAATCGTTAAATCACGGAGAAATCCGGCCCGCTGGATGCGGTAGGCCCGATCGAGGCCGGCCCAGCACATGAGATTTGTGAAGGAATGTTCCTGCCAGCCGTTCCGAATTTCCCAGAGTCCGGCATCCGGTTGGGAGATGCTTCGTTCGCACAGTCGGATCAAGTTCGAAACCAGCGCTTCATGATCCCTTGTTCGAAGATCATAAAAGCGCTTGTCGAAAAAGATCGGCGCGAGAGTCAGCAGCATCTCCCCGTAGACATCATTTTGCACATGCTCAGCCGCCTGATTGTGGCTGCGTACCGGTCCGCTTCCCAGAAAGCCTCGCCAGTTGGCATGTTCGGTTTCCGGGAGCGGGAGGTCTTGGCTGAGCGTGTAAACCGGCGCAAGCCGATCATGTGTTTGCTCACGGGCATAACAGACGTTCAGCAAAAACTTCAGGAACCCTTCCATTTCCTCAAAATGCCCCAGGTTGTAGAAGGCGGAGAGCGAAAAATGCGCGTCGCGCAGCCAGCAGTAGCGATAGTCCCAGTTCCGAGGGCCGCCGGGCTCTTCCGGGAGACTGGTGGTCAACGCCGCAAGGATCGCTCCCGTGTCTTCGTAGCAGTGGAGTTTGAGGGCGAGGGCGGAGCGAATGACTTCCTCCTGATAGAGCACCGGGATCGAGCAATGTTTCACCCAGATCCGCCAATATTGCGTGGTCTGGTCCAGAAATTCGTGGCTGACTCGAACGAGGTCGTCTTCAATTCCGATTCCCCACGTCAACGCAAAGTACATTTTCGAGGTCAGCGCAACCGGTGTTTCCTCACACAGGTAGGTGAGGGGCATATCCGTCAGGAGCCGCAAGTACTCACCACGCATTTCGTACCGGAGGTGGCTATTGCCGCGAACGAATCGCACCGGCGTCTTGTCCCAGCCCGAAATCGGCTTGCAACAGACGCGAATCGAAGGGGTGCCGCTGAGCGGTTCTACGATCCGGAAGAGGGCGGTCGGTCGATAGACGCGACCATACTGCAGAAACCGTGGGCAAAAGTCGGTGATTTGGTACGCATCCCCGTTCGGAAGGGAGACGGTCGTGACCAAGATATTGGTATTCGGGAGATAGTGTTGCTTAGAGGTTGTTTTCGATAGAGGAACGGACGGGTCGATCGAAAAATGCCCTCCTTCCTGATCCAGGATCCTCCCAAAGACCGGGGGACTATCCGGTCTGGGTAGGCAGAGCCAGTCGATTGATCCATGGGCACTGATCAGCGCGGAAATCTGGCAATTTCCGATGAGTCCGAACTGGTACACAGTCCGACCATATTTGATTTCCGGGGGAAAGTAAACTACCTTGTTTCCATGAGGCTCTTCGCGCTTTCGTTGCGGTTCGTCCTCCCCTTGGTGATCGTGTTAGCCGTGATCGCCTATGGGGTTATTCCTCTGGTCGATTCATTCCAATTAAAATGGTTTGTCCGTGATCTCGACATGCGGTCCAAGCTCATGGTCAGCACGATGGAAGGGCCGCTGGCGGATTTGCTGGTGTCCAACTCGAAAAGAAAAATCTCCTTATATTTTACCAGCATCATTCAGGATGAGCGGCTCTATGCCTTGGGATTTTGCGATCCTGACAATCACCTCCTCTATGAGACGCAGGCATTTCCACAGGATGTCACCTGTCAAGAAACGTTGAGTCTCGCACCAAACTATTCCACCGTGCGCTCGTTCGGTAGCGGGCCGATGCATATTACCTCGGCTTCCATCGAATCCAGCGGGCGCCGGCTCGGACGGCTCCTGCTGCTCCACGACATGCGATTTATTCAACAGCGGAGCAGCGATACGAAACTCTATGTCTTCTATCTCTTTGCGGCGTTGACGGCGATCATCTCGCTCGTCACCTTGCTCATCGCCCATTTTAGTTGGAAAGAATGGGTGGCCGGAGTTCGAGCGATGGTCAAGGGCGAGCGACTCTTGACTCCACTGACGCAGGAGCAACATGCCCCGGAACTTCAGCCGTTGGCGAAGGACTTGCGCTCGCTGGTGGAAGCGCTCGAGTCCGATCGTCGCATGCGGGATGAGAGCCAGATTTCATGGACGCCGGCCAGCCTCAAGTCGATTCTTCATGAGCAATTTTCCGGCGACCAGGTCTTGATCGTCTCCAATCGGCAGCCCTATGCTCATTTCTGGCAGGGGCAAAGCGTCGCGGTGCGGGTGCCCGCGAGTGGGCTTGTGTCGGCGCTCGAGCCGGTGATGCGTGCCTGCTCCGGAATCTGGGTCGCGCATGGGAACGGGTCCGCGGACCGAGATGTGGTGGATGAGCGGCACCATGTCAGTGTCCCGCCCTCGAATCCCTCGTATCAGATTCGTCGGGTGTGGCTCACGCCGGAGGAAGAGGCGGGCTATTATTATGGGTTTTCCAATGAGGGCTTGTGGCCGCTCTGCCACATCGCTCATGTCCGACCGACCTTCCGGTCATCAGATTGGAAGCATTATGTGGCCGTCAATGAACGGTTTGCCCAGGCGGTGTACGAGGAAGCGACGACCGATAATCCGGTCGTGCTCGTACAGGACTACCATTTTGCCCTCCTTCCGAAGCTCATCCGAGACCGTTTGCCGACTGCCACGATCATCATGTTTTGGCACATCCCTTGGCCGAACGCGGAAAGCTTCGGCATTTGTCCTTGGCGCGAGGAAATTCTGGAAGGACTGCTGGGAAGCAGCATTCTCGGGTTCCACACCAGGGTGCATTGCAATAATTTCATCGACAGTGTCGATCGTATCCTCGAAGCACGAATCGATCGGAACAGCTCCACGGTGTCCTACGGGGGAAAACTGACGGCGGTGAACCCCTATCCGATCTCTATTGAGTGGCCGTTACAATGGCTCCGTAGCCAACAGCCGATCCAAGAATGCCGGACCAAGCTGCGGGAAGAATATGGGATGCCGGAGGATCGCCTCATCGGTCTGGGAGTCGAGCGGTTGGATTATACGAAGGGGATCCTTGAGCGGTTCATGGCGGTGGAACGTCTCTTGGAACTCCAGCCGGAATGGATCGGGAAGTTTACCTTCATCCAGATCGCCGCTCCGAGCCGCTCCGTCATCGAACAGTACCACCACTTTACCAGTCAGGTCTCTGCGCTGGCCGAGCAGATTAATAAACGCTTTGGGCATAATGGCTATGAGCCGATCATCCTCCGCATTCAACACCATGAGCCGGCGGAGGTCTGTGAGTGCTACCGCGGAGCGGATCTGTGTGTGGTGAGCAGTCTCCATGACGGCATGAATCTCGTTGCCAAAGAGTTTGTCGGGGCACGGGACGATGAGCAGGGGGTGTTGATTCTCAGTCAATTTACGGGGGCCGCGCGAGAACTGACGGAAGCGTTGGTGATCAATCCCTACGATATCGATCAGTTTGCTGCTGCGCTCCATCTTGGTCTGACGATGCCGAAGGTTGAGCAACGGGCCAGGATGCAGAGCATGCGTGGGCTGATCCAAGAGTTCAATGTGTATCGGTGGGCGGGCCGGATGCTCATCGATGCCGCTCGCATGCGACAAAAGGAACGAGTCATGAAGCAGGCACGCCGGCCGAGTCTGCTGAGCTGATGGAAAGGTATCACAGGCATCATGGAGTATCTGTTGACGGACAAGGGGAAGCTGGAGTTGGAGCAGCTTATAAAGGGGAGGTCGCTCTACGCGTTTGATTTCGATGGCACGTTGGCGAAGATTGTTCGAGAGCATCACGCGGCGAAGCTCTCCCGCCCTATCCGCTTCTGGCTTGAGAAACTTGCAGGGGGAGCTCCCACCGCGATTATCTCGGGGCGCTCGGTCGAAGATCTACAATCGCGGGTTGGGACAATCGTTCCTCACTTGATCGGCAACCATGGCTCAGAAGGCCCTCATACGAGCCAAGAAGATCGGCAGCTGGTCCGAGAGACCTGTCAGGCGTGGTTGCAGTCCATCACTGAGCGATTTCATGATGAACTGGCACAATGTGGGGTGTCCATCGAGCACAAGTCCTATTCGCTCTCTTTTCATTATCGAACCGTCGATCGGCGAGATGCGGCACGATTGCTCATCTCTCGCGTGATCGGTGAGTTATCTCCTCCTCCGCGCATTGTGTTGGGGAAATCGGTCGTCAATGTGATGCCGCCGACGGCTTCACACAAAGGGACGGCGCTGTTGGAGTATATGCGTCGGCTTGACTGTCCTATGGCGCTGTATGTGGGAGATGACGAAACCGACGAAGATGTGTTTGCCCTGCGGGACCATCGCATCCTGACCGTGAGGATCGGCAAGAAGAACGGGTCCTCCGCCCGCTATTTTTTGAAACGGCAGGTGGAAATTACCGCGGTATTACGGTTCTTGGTTGAGGGGGGTGACCAGGGTCTCCACACTTGGAGTGAGTGCCATGAACAGGGATCTTCCAGGCCTGCTCCCCGTCCCAACGAATAGGGATGTTGAACAAGTCCTTCGGCTTCGTTCTCGCATCCTTTCCAAGCTGGTGAAGGGTATCTCGTGAAACGTCGTTCGCGTGCGAGAGACAGGATGTGAATAACACGGTCAGAGGTTTAGCGTTACTCCGCCAATTGTGATCGCTCTCGTCCAAGGAGCAGATCATACGGAGCAAAGTCGTCGCTTAATACCACACCCTCAGGCCAGCGGTCGGTTCGTCGCGTGCTCAGTAACGCGATCGTCTCCATCGGCAATCGCTGATTCATCGCTGCCTCGGTGATCCTTGAAAGGGTTTGGTCTGCAGAGGCTTGTTCGATGAGGCGGCCCCCCAAAAACACCAAGTTTTTCGCCGGGGACATGCCTGTCTTCCAAGGCCCTTCCACGGCAAAACTTTCCAGCGTTGGGAAGGCCTGTTTCATCGTCTGCACGACCGCCGACGCGCGAGCGAGATCACCTTCTTTCCCGGACGAGGCCAGGTTGACCGCCACAATGCCGTCTGGATTCAGGTGCGCCCGGACCAGCGCGTAAAACTCCGCAGTGGTCAGATGAAAGGGGATCATGTCGCGGGCGAATGCGTCGATCCACATGAGATCGTACGTCTGATCCGTCGCGTTGAGAAAGGCTCGACCGTCCTTCACGAAGACGTGGTGATTAGCCGGGGCGTGATAGGCAAAATACTCTTCCGCCATGCGGACCACTACCGGATCGAACTCCACGATATCCAACTCCAAGGCAGGCCAGTGTCGTGCCAACCATTTCGCTAGTGACCCGCCGCCATGACCGATGATGAGGCCACGCTTTGGTTCGGACACCAATGCGAGCGACGAGACCATCATTTGGCTGTACGGGAGAAAGAGCGCCACCGGGTCGACTTTCCACATGGTGGCGTGGAATGTCCGGTCCAAGATGAGATAACGGAACAGATCATCTTCACGAATGCGGACTTGCTGGTACGGACTTTCCTCTTGATGGATTGGAGCTTTCAGCCGTTGGAGAGGATGAAGCGCCAGCATGCCCAGCGTTACAATGCATCCAACCGCAATCAGCGTCATGAGAGGGCGAGCGGGAGTTCCCTTCCTCAGCCACAGCATCCCAAGTCCCACCTGGATGCCGCCTAGCCAGGCCAGGAGCGATTGGCTCCCAATCCAAGACAAGAGGAAGAAGGCGGTTCCCCAGGTGCCGGCCAGACTCCCCACGGTCGAGAGGGCGATCATGCGGCCGGTCTGTCGACCAACGTGATCCATGTCGGCCACGGCCAACCGCAACATGGCCGGCAAGACCCCGCTGAGGCCGAATGCGGGGGGCGCAAGCAGGACGGTTGCGGCGAGACAGGGGCCCCAACGGGGGTCCTGCACCAGCTTCTCGATCTCAAACAGAATGGGCTGGTTTGTCCATGCAACGAGAAATGTCCATCCACCGGAAAACAGCAACAAGGCCGCGAGGACCCGTCCACTGGTATATCGATCGGAGATCCATCCGCCGAACGCATATCCACTGCTCATCGCGGCGAGAATTACGCCGATCAATGCCCCCCACACGAACAATGAACTGCCGAATACAGGAGCCAAGAGTCGGCTGCCCAAAATTTCCAAGGCCATGACGACCGCCCCGGTGATCAGAGCAGTGCCGAGCAAAAACCAGCGTGGAATGTGGGGTGGATGGAGCGTCATCGAGTGGACGGGAGTTTCAGACCCCTTTTTCTGAGTTGAGTGGAAAACGGCGTCGGATTGTACTCACCGTGTTTTGTGAGAGTCAACGAAGAGGGGTCGGCATTCCATTGTAGGCCGATCGTGGAATTCATTGCCCGAGGCAGTTCAGGTTGTTATACTTTTGAACAGTTTCCCTAAGGCGAAGGAGGATCAGGCATGCATATCAGTGTAATCGGAACCGGCTACGTTGGACTGGTGACAGGCGCCTGTTTTGCCGAGTTCGGCGTGAGTGTCACCTGTATGGACAACGACAGCCGGAGAATTGAGAAGCTCAATAAGGGAGAAATCCCATTTTTTGAGCCAGGGGTGGCGGAGCTTGTTGCGAAGGGGAGCAAGGAAGGGCGGTTAAGTTTCACGACGGATATTGCTCAGGCTGTGGACAAGGCGCTGGTGATTTTCATTGCTGTGGGCACTCCACCAAGCCCGGATGGCAGCGCCGACTTGTCCTTTGTCAAGGAAGTGGGGAGGGGCATCGCGCTCCACATGAACAGCTATAAGGTCATTGTCACCAAGTCGACCGTGCCGGTCGGGACCGGCGAAGCGATTCGTGAAGTCGTCAAAAAAACGCAGAAGGCGCCGATCCGCTTCGACATGGTCTCAAATCCGGAGTTTCTTCGAGAGGGATCGGCCATTGAGGACTTTATGCGTCCGAATCGGGTGGTCATCGGTGCCGACAGTGATCAAGCGGTCGCCATTATGAAGGATCTCTATCGCCCGCTCTATCTGATTGAAACCCCGATCGTTGTGACCGATGTGCCGACGGCCGAACTGATCAAGTATGCGTCTAATGCGTTCCTGGCAACGAAAATTTCGTTTATCAACGAGATCGCCAATTTGTGCGAGCGGGTTGGAGCCAACGTTCAACTGGTGGCAAAAGGAATGGGGTTGGATCACCGAATCGGGTCCAAGTTCCTTCATGCGGGCCCTGGCTTTGGAGGGTCGTGTTTCCCCAAAGATCTGGCGGCGCTCATTCAAACCGGCGAACGCAATGGCTATCCCATGCAGATTGCCTCCGCAGCATCACATGTCAACGATGTTCAACGGGCGAGGATGGTCGAGAAGATTCGGGATGCCGTCGGCGGATTAAAAGGAAAAACATTGGCGTTCCTCGGCCTATCGTTTAAACCCAACACGAATGATCTCAGGGAAGCCCCGGCGTTGACGATCGGCCGGGAACTTGTGGCGGAAGGCGCGACCATTCGTGCCTATGACCCAGAAGCGCTGGCGGAGGCTTGTCAGATGATGCCGGAACTGAAGTCCTGCCACGATGCGTACCATGCGGCGGAAGGGGCAGATGCGTTGGTGATCATGACCGAATGGAACGTCTTTAGAAATCTGGACTTTGAGAAGTTGAAGTCCGTCATGCGTGCGCCTCTCTTGATCGACCTCAGGAATGTCTATGATCCTGAACGGGTCACGTCAGCTGGATTTAAGCATGTCTCTGTGGGGCGCGCGGCTTACAGTCCCAAGAAGGGGTAGGGAGCTGAACGGATACGAGTGGTCCCCCCTTTGATCAGCTCAGGGCAGGCCCTTCGACTGGCCTGCTCTGAGTTTGTCGAAGAGCTCAGAGGGAGTAAACTTTGGAGGAACTGCTGAGATCCCGTGCCCGCAAGTGGTGAATAGCGGTTCCAGTATCACTCTAACTGGGGCTTCAGGATGTCGCTGAGAGGCTGACTACGTCAGCCGCGGGAGCTCCGCTTTTGGAGCTGCCTCCTTCGTCTTCGGTTTATAGCCCATTCGGTCCAGCACTTTCATAATCCTCGTCTTCAGCCGATCATCGGCATCGCCTAACGCAGTGGCCAGCGGTTCGACGGCAGGTTTGCCGATCTTTCGGAGAATTTCGGTCGCCGATTGGCGAATTTCGTCTTCCTCGGATACGAGCAGGGGAATCAGCGAGGGGACAGAAGGGCCGCCGAGTTTGATGAGCGAATCATAGGCTCGCTGGCGGACATCACCCACTTCATCGGTCAATGCGGCGACGAGTGGCTCCACAGCGCGAGGATCTTTCAGCTCACCCAACACCTCTGCGGCGTACTTCCGGTTCAGCCAATGCGAATCTTTCAGATCGAGCAGCATGGCATCGGCTCTGGCGGTATTCGGATCTTTCGGGCGAATCCTGAAGCTCTTTGCGACCCGCTTGCCGCCCTCCTCCACGACACGGATGGTGGCGCCGTCACCGGCCTTGATTTTCTTGAGGTCCTCCAGCGCTTCTTCCGCCACATCCAACAGGACCGTCTTGCCGTCGTAGGCCAGGAGCTCGACCTCGAGCTGTCGGCTTTCCGGATTGACCGCGACAACCCGTTCTGTGACGAGGTTAAACCCGTCTTTTTTCTCTCCGCCCTTCGGAGCAATTTGAATCAACTTTGGTGCGTCATCTGCCATGGGAATTGATCCTCTATAGTATGGAATAAAATGGTTTACTGTTCTGACTTCCACCCGAGACTGGACAAGACCGCCTCGACGGTTTCTTGAACCATGGTATTTTCGTCTTCACGTAACGGCAATAAAGGCTGAATAGCTTCTGTGGCGCCGAGCCGAGCCAACGACTCGGCGGCATTGCGCCGGACGAGCCAATCTTCGTCGCGTAGCGATTCAATCAAGGGCCCGATGCCCCGGCGATCGCCGATCTTGCCCAGCGCTTCCGCTGCGTGGCGGCGTACCATCCAATTGGATCCGAGTAGTCCGTCGATTAGGGCTTCGACTGCCCGCACGTCGCCGACTTTCTTCAGGACTCGAGCCGCGTCCTCGCGAAGGGTACTGTCCATGAGGGCATCAATCAATCCTGGCACTGCCCCTGAATCGCCGATCCGCTCGAGCGCCCAGACTGCCGCCGTCCGTACCGCCCCGTCACGGTCCTTGATCGCCTTGACCAAGGGTTCCACCGCACGCCGGTCTCGTAACTTTCCGAGTGCCGATGCCGCCTGTTCCCGGATCGCCCAGGAGTCATCCTGAAGGGCTTCGATCATTGGATCAACGACCGATGGACCCATTCGCACGACGGCACTGGTCGCGGCCTCCCGAATGACCACATCCTCATCAGCCATCAATTCGATCAACCGTGGCAGGGCGTCCTGCCCGGTTTGCCCGAGGCTCGCAATTGCGTGATCGCGTAAGGCTTCGTTCTCGTCGTAGAGCGCGTGAATCAGTTGTTCGATGCGATCAGATGCAGGTGGCTCAGTCATGCTCGCTATCCTCTTCTCGAGTCTGTTGTTCCATGGCCATAATGGCCTCAAGTTTATCGGCGATCAGGCCGGCATTATACGCTACCAGGCCATCACGATCCGTCCGGAGCTGGTCAAAGGTCCCTTTATAGGGACGTAAGACTCCCACGTCTTTGATCTTGGCCAAGGCTTCCATCGCATAGACCCGAAGCGGTCGGATGGGGATGGCGTCGAGATAGAGCTGGGTCGGGCGGGAGTCCCCAATCAACCCCAGGGCTTTGATCGCCAGCTCCTTCACTCCGGTATCTTTGTCCTGTTCGAGTCGCTTCATTAGCGGGATGACGGCCCGCACATCGCCAATTTTCCCAAGAAGGTCGGCCGCCGCTTCGCGCACGAGCCAATCATCGTCTTCCAGATATTCGAGAAGAAGCTCCACGCTCGGTCGTCCGATCCCCAGGAGGTCGATGACGGTTGCCATTCGGGCCTCTTCCCGTTCACTGGCTCCTTCGACCTCGCGCAGCGCATTGAAGGTCGCATCGATACGTTCTCGGATGGCACTCAGTTTTTTCAATGTGCCGACGGCGATGTCTTGAACGGCCGGTTGTCCCATTGCATCGATGAAGGCGTCAAGGGAGCGAGGATCGAGCAATTGATCGAGCATCAATGCCGCTGCAATTTGTGCGTCAGCATTGGGGTGCTTGAGCAGGTCGCACAAGGGCAGCACGGCAGTCGGAATTGCGCCGATGAGGTGCGTTAAGACCTGCCTGGTCGGACCTTCCGCGGTGTGGGGTAACAAGGCTACCAATGCGCGTGCGGTGTCCACGTCGAGCACGCCTGCCATCTGCTCAAGAGCCGCCGCTGCAGCGTTGCGGACACTGTCCTCGTCGAGTTCGAGCAATTCGACAAGGGCGACTCCGGCCCGTGGATCCTTGATACGTGCCAACATCGCCGCCGCTTCCTTCTTCAGCTCCGTCGGACCATTTCGCAGGGCGTCCATCAGCGCCTGGACCGATCGTGGCCCACCGGCCACGCAGGCTGCCGTCGCCCGCATGCGACGCCAATCTTCTTCGTGGGTGAGTTCGGAGACGAGTGTCTCGATGGTTTCTTTCGACATAGTGTTCAGAGGCGGCTGACGGAGATCTGTCGTGGTCTCCATCCCACGAGTGTCAAGGTTTCACGGACATGGAACCGGAGGTTTTCGTCCGGTGAATCATTCAACAGCGGAATGAGAACGGGAACGACCTTCGATCCGAATTTGGCCAATGAGGCAGCCGCTTCTGCTCGGGTATGGGTCGGGTTCAGGGCCGCGACGAGCGTAGGAATTGCTCTGTCGTCACCGATCTGTCCCAATGCTCGTACGGCAGCGCCTTGCGTGATGAGCTCCTCATTCCACTGCTCTCCACAGCCGACCGCTGCTCTGGTCGATTCCGGAGGGATAGCACCGGTGACGACATCGATCAGGACGGGTACGGCGTATGGGTTGCCGATACGCCCGAGCGCCTCGACCGCCACGGTCCGTAACCCCGGTTCACGCATGGCCACGTACAAATGGTCGATGGCTTTGGCATCACCGATTTCGCCCAAGGCCCGCACGGCATCTTCGCGAACGGCTGAATCGCGATCGTTGAACAGGACCGAGAGCAGCGGGTCAACCGCACGAGGGGAACGAGCTTTTCCGAGGGATTCCACCGCATGGAGTCGAACCAGCCAGTCGTCGTGTTTCAACGCCTGCACGAGAAATGGAATGGCTGCGTCACCGACGGCCGCCAGGGCTGTAGCGGCTTCCTCACGAACCGCCTTGACCTTATCCTGCAACAGCGGGATCAGTGCGTCGACGGTATCCGCGCTCTTCACTCGGCCCAAAGCCTGCGCGGCGTGCATCCGGACGATCCAGTCGTTGCTCCTCAGTGCAGACAAGAGGGGCGTGACCACTCGCTCATCGGCAATGGTCGCCAGGATCGCCGAGGCTGCCTCCTGAACGGCCAACTGGCTTTCCGTCAGGCAGGCACCGAGCGCCTCAACAGCCGGTTCTCCGATTGCGCGCAACGCGTCCACTGCCGCCTCTCGCACGGATCGGTCCTCATCTCGAAGAAGAGACACCAGGGGAGTGACCGCGCGCGGATCTTTGAGCTGACCAAGCAGACGTGCCGCGTCTTCACGGATCGCCCAATCCTCATCCTTGAGCGCTACGATCTGTTCTGCAACCCTGTCGACCATACTGCTCTGTATCTGGATGATGACAAAAGTCCCCCAGCTTCTTTCTCGCGCTGCTTAGAGGCCCAACATACGGCCCAAGGTCTGCATTGCCCCTTCACTCGCTGCGGTCTCACAGGACTGTCCTTTTCAATATCCTGGGGGAGATTGACGTGCCATGTGCGATCGGGAACAGTCTGCTCGGTGACTTTGTATGAACGGCTTACGGTATCCGACGGATAGAATCAGACGGTGTCACCGGATGGTCCAAACCGTCCGGTCTGTCCCAATGGCCGATCAATGCGCTGGTTGTCGGCTTGGCTGGAACTGATTTCTACCTGCTCATCGGAGGGGGTCCATCCAAGCGTTTCCAAGGTTTCGAGCGCAATCTGTTTGAGGGCGTCTTTGGCCGTCAGGCGAACGGAGGCATATGAAAGTACACGCTCCTTTTCCGCCTCAACTTCAGACGCCTTGGGGTCGTAGAGAAACGCAATGAGGGGTTCAATCGCGGCATCCCCGATGACGGTCAGGGCGGCTGCGGCCTTTTCACGCAAGACCCCGTCTTTCAACAACATGATCAGATCAGGAATCACGCGTGGATTACGAAACTGCCCAAGGGCGGTCGCCGCCGCCTCTTTGATAAACGCATCCTCACTGACGATACATCCGGGTGTCGGCGAGCCTTCCTGCTTGATCCCCTTGCCTTTTAGGGCATCCAGCACAGCTGGGAGCGCGCGAGGGTCGCCGATCATACCGAGTGATGCGATGGCATGGCGCTTCACGGCGCCATCTTTCATGGCCTCCATCAGCGCATCGATGGCTCGTGGGTCGCCGATCATGCCGAGCGCGATCGTAGCATCTTCACGAACGGCTCGATCCGAGTCTTTCAATGCTGTAATAAGGGCCTCGACCACTTTGGCGTCACGGACCCAAGTCCGCCCGATTTGATAGTCCGTCGTCATTCCACCCAAGGCCCGGGCTGCGTGACAGCGGACCACGAAGTCCTTGTCGCTCAGACTCTCAATCAGTGGGTCAACTGATGGATGGCCGATGTAGATCAGCGCAGTTCCGGCGGTTTCCCGCACGATTTTCGACGAGTCTCTGAATAACTTGATCAATGATGGAACGGCTTTCGGATCTGCGATTCGGCCAAGGGCCTCCGCTACGGCGCTCTTCACGGCTCCGTCCCGGTCCCGACAGGCGACGATCAGTGCATCGACGGCTCGAGAGTCCTTCATTTTTCCGGCGGCTTTGGCGGCGTGTTCTCGAACGCGCCAGCGCTCGTCCTTCAAGGCCGTCACGACACGATCGATGGCAGGCGATCCTATCTTGGCCATGGCCTCGACTGCCTGGCCTCGAACTTCCATGATTGGGTCATTGAACAGGCCGATCAGGGCCTCCATCGCCTTGGGGCCACCGACCTTTGCAATGCCACAGGCGGCAAAGGTCCGAACAGACCAGTAATCATCGCTGCAGGCGACGAGTAGCGCTTCGAGGGTTGATGGATCACCCAGGTCGGCAAGTGCCTTCGCGGCCTCCTCGCGGGTGGCGTCGTCCACATCCTCAAGTGCTTCCAGTAGGTCGTCGAGCACGTTAGCCATTGTTTGGTTTCTGGTCGTAATAGGGGTCAGGTTGCCCACCGTGGGGGTAGGTGCGTTTGCACAACACAACCAAGGTCTGGGTTCCACGGCCTTGCACACACTGGTCGAGGGCGTGTGAGTAATCGATGGTGCCGTTCAGGCCGACGGCAAAGGGGAAATCGAAGGTAAAACTGATGAATTTGTATTTGCCGGGTCGGAGTGACAGGTCGCGACGCTCAGAGGTCTTCGGGGCATCGAGCGACTCCGGATCGGAATTCCAAATCGAGGGTGTCACGCCAGGTATCTGCCACCATGACATAGGGACTAACTTGGTCGCGTCAATGGTGATCTGGTATTCCTGGAGATGGGCGGCCGGCCGATCTCCGGCGAGGCTTCCTTGAGCCGAAATGATCGTCAGCAGGCCAGTGACGGCGACGCAGAGGAGGGAGAAGAACCGATGTTTCATGGCGGCGTTGAAACTCATAGAGGGTTAGCGCTTCTTGGCGCGAGGCACAGGATGGGAGGCTGTATCGGTTTGAAATATTTCCTCGATCACTTTGCTGTCCCATTCTGTGTGGGTTTCGAGCTGGAGCATTCGCATCACGGTCGCGCCGGTATCGATGATGGACACCGGCTGACGGATGACTTGGCCACGCGCGATGCCCGCGCCAGAGACGATCCAAGGAATAGCCGGAGCCTCAGCCTGTGCAAGGTCGCCGCCGGGGTCATTCCCCTTGATGCTCAGGGTGGTCACAAGAACAGCCGTTCGGTCTAAAAGATTGTAGTGCTTGAAGAGGTCCAGCACGGATTTCATCGCGGTATCGACCGTTTTGAGGGCCTGCTGATACTCCTTCGAATTCCACCCTTGGGTCACACCGGCTCGCCCTGCCTCTGGAAGATGTACCACCAACAGATGCGGGAGGGCATGGACGGCATGGCCGTACCCATGGCCGCTCGCGGCTTTTTGGAAATACTGCTGAATGTAGGCGACGAGTTTCTGCGCGCCGCACTCAGGCCGCAGGGCACCACAGAGTTGATAGTCGGTGTAGGGAGCCGGTTTCGCGAGCTGATAGAGCGACTCATCCATGAAAAAGACGGCGCTGTCTCGCCCTCCGCTGACATCCAGGTAGTCAAAAAGGCTCGGTGCGCGTGGATAGCCTCGGCTGAATTCAAACGAATTCCAGGTGATCCCATGTTTCTCGACTGGGAGGCCGGTAACGAGCGAAGCCATCGTGGGAAGTCGCAAGGCCGGCTGAACCGCGTTGGCCGACCATGTCACAGATCCGTCCTTGATGAGCTTGCTGAGGACCGGCATGGCGCCGCTCTTGAGCGAATCCTGGCTAAACCCTTCGAGGACGAACAGGATGACATGCTCTGTTGTGGAGGTGAGCGGAGCGGCAGATTCGCCAGCGGGAAACGTCGCATAAACGGGGGCGTATGCTCCGCCTGCCAGCCACCAGACTAGAATCCCTGCCAGAGTTACGCATATGCGAGAAACGTGGCCCATCATAATCTGACGATGATCCTCTTATTTCATAGATGAACGAGGTACCCTAACATGCAAATTTTCCGGAAGGCAAGGTGGGGTGACCACATCAGGCGAATGCTGGCGGAACTGTCGCTCCGGTGTTAAGCTGACTCCCACAGATCATTTCAGTTGCTTGTACAGCCCAGAAGGGTGGACGATGTCCGGTCGATCCCATCAACCGTCGTTACCCCTCAATGCGGTATCTTGCAAATCTCGTCTTCTCATTTCGCTCTGGCTGGTCATCGCCGCCGGCTTCTGCGTCCTATCCACCTCCTCCGCATTTGCAGAAATTCGAGTCGTCAATGCCCAAGGAGAACATCGCCTGGGTGACCGCGACACTCGCGAAGATGCGATCCGTCTCGCGACGGAGGCAGCCAAACGGAACGCGCTTGAACAGGTTGCCACGTACCTGGAGAGCGTGACGATTGTCGACGGCATGGACGTGACCAAAGACGAAATTCGAACCTATACGGCCGGCCTGGTGCTGGTGCTCAATCAACGGATCACCACCAGTCTCGACGGCGATGTCGTAATCATCAACGCAGATCTTTTGGCGCAAATGGATACCGAGGAGGTTGCGCGTGCGATTACGGCGCTCCGGGAAAATGAAGATGCGCGTGTGCAGTTGGCTGAGTTGAAGCAAGAAAATGAACAGCTGCAAGAGGAGCTCAAGTCGGTCAATCAGACGTTGGGAAGTGCATCCACGACGGACCAGATCTACCAGGCCTCGCAGAAGCGGAAGGAGATTCTCAATCGTGTGCAGTCGAATGCGATGGTGTCGCAAGCTTGGACCAATTGGGTATTGGTCTCGCCGATGGGGATCCCGCAAGGGCTCTTGAACAGTGCGAGTGGTCTCTTCCCAGCTAATCCACACATCGCCATTGCCCAGCAAATCATTGCCTATCGCCAACCGTTGGCTGCGCCTCACCCGCCAAGATCTGGGAGCACCCCTGGTCGGATGCCAAGCCATGAGCTGGTGCCCCCTCCTGGTGGATCCGCAGGGTCTCGAACGTTTAATGAGACCATTTATCGGTCACCTTCCAGGTTGCCTCAAGGGGATCGTCAGCCGATGGGTCAACAGGGCCAATGGGGTAGCGGAGCAAGGCGCTTGCCTCAGCCTGCACCATCAGGTGGCCCACCGGGGGGGGCGCAGCCAGGTCCGCCGCATCGGAGCGCTCCGCCCTTTGGGGCACCGGGTGGAACTCGCTAATATGGCAGCGTTGAAGACGAAGTTGGGAATCGTTGTCGTGGGAGTAAGCCTCTGGCTCGGTTGGGGACTTGTGTTGATTACGGCCTCGGCTGCTGAAGTTGGCTACCCTTCAGACCAATACTGGATCGGCAGGGGCCAGGGAGATCTCGCCAAAGGGAGAGCGATCTGTCAGCGTGTGTCGGAGCTGTCGGCTCGGGCTGATTTGGCCAAGCAGATACGGGTGCTGGTTAAAGAGCACCTGATCGACCGCGTCCGCGAACGGTCTGGGCGCGAGACCGAACAGGACATCGAGCTGACTCGCGAGGAGCTCGTTCAGGAATATCTGCAAGATGTGAAGATCGTCGATCGCCGGATCGATGAAGAGAGTAAAATCTGTACTGCAACCGCCGTCATGCTGAAACGGCCAATGCTGCCAAAGTCTCCGGAATAAGCTCCAAACCCATTCTGATAGCTATCAGTCACGTATCACTATCCGTACAGGTTGGGTTGCAGTCCTGAATCTAGATCGGCTATGTAATCCGTCATGCCGATCGAAAACAATTTCCAACACGATGATCTGTCTCGCAAGAATCCCGTCGAGCGCTTGCGTAGCGTCGATCTGACGGACGTTGTTCCTCCGGATTCGCCGGAGTGGGGCGAGGCGATGGCGCAGTATGGGACGAGCCTGTCTCAAGCCGGAGTCGCCAGCGTCGTCTTTCTCCATGGTGCGCTCCACGGGACCGATCTATTCGGCATGCAGCGGTTGGACGAGGCCGGTGGGCTGAAGCGGGGCTATTCGCGTGGCGTGTCGGGGGTCGATGCCTTGCTTGCAGCGATGCGCGAGGAAAGCAACGGTATTCCGATGCTGCCTGGTGGACTCAAGCCGCCGTTCGCGAACGATCAGGCAACGAAGCACCTCTTGGATGAACAGATCGGGGACGGAGGCAATTTCACCGAGGCCTACGTGCACTCGTTTAAGAACGCCATCAACAAGAATCTGTCTCAGCCCATCGCTTGCCACAGACTGCTCTGGTCATCCGAACACCACCATCTGGGGCGGGCACTTGCCGCCGTTCGGGTCCTTGATGAACTGCATCGGCTCTGCAAACAGCAGAATTTTGAAAAGGGCCACCGAATTCTCATCCAGGCGCATGGGCAGGCTGGTCTAGTCCTGGCCCTGGCCTCCAATATGCTCTGCCCGAGTCCGATTACTGGGCGGCCCAAGTTGTTCAGTATTCTGACCGCCTATGCAGAGCAGACCAACCAGCCGGCGCTTGGCCAAACGGTGAGACGCATCGAAGCTCTGCTTACCACGGTGTCGCCTCTTAACGGCGTCGCGCTCGACATGGTGACCTTCGGCACGCCGGTTCGTTATGGGTGGGATCCTAGCGGCATCGGGAAATTGCTGCACGTCACCAATCACCGGAACTTGCGGACGGATGGGAAGAGTTGGCTGGCGAAAATGGAGCTGCCGCAGATTACCATGGAGATGCCCATTGCCTGGGGTGGGGATTATGTTCAAGAACTGGCAGTGGCTGGCAGCGATGCTGTCCCTTCAACGGAATCGGCCAAGGCAGCGAATAAGGCGATCTGGGAGCTGGTCGAGCCGTACGATGGATTTGAACGCTGGCTGGAATGTGTCAGACGCGCGGTGCGTTTCCCTAGTGAAGGGCGCTGTCTTTTGGTCGATTACAAGGACAGTACCGGCTCAACAAATCCGAGGGACCATTATTATGGTCATGCAGTCTACACGCGTCGGCACGCGCTGCTCTTCAATACGGCACAGATTGATCGTACCTTCTACAAACCTTAACGATCTTCCGTGCTGGTGGCAGCTCCCACAGGTTCGCTGCCAGAAGACGCCTCGTGGGAATCGTGGTTGAAGGCTGCTGGTAGTACCTCTTCAATCCGTTCGGCGAGGATGAACGTCAGCTCATCACGCACTTCTTGTGGAACGTCCTTGAGGTCCTTCTCATTCGCTTTTGGCAGCACGATCCGCTTGATGCCGGCGCGATGGGCCGCCAGCACTTTTTCCTTGATGCCGCCCACGGGTAAGACGAGTCCACTGAGACTAATTTCTCCCGTCATCGCCGTGTCGCTTCGCACGGCTCGGTTCTCGTAAGCGGAAGCCAGCGCGGTGGCCATGGTGATACCAGCCGATGGACCATCTTTGGGAATGGCTCCAGACGGGACATGGATGTGGACTCCATTCCGCTTAAAGCGCGAGATGTCCAGTCCCATACTCTCGGCATGTGACCAGAGGTAACTTCTCGCTGCACGAGCGGATTCTTGCATGACGTCACCCAATTGCCCCGTGAGGGTCAGATCGTGGCCGCCGGGCAAGAGGGTGGTTTCGATGTAGAGCACATCACCGCCCGTCGGCGTCCAGGCGAGGCCTGTTGCGACGCCGGGTGGCAAATGTTTCCTCGCTTCTTCCGGCATAAACCGTTCGGAGCCCAGCCACTCGTCAAGCATGTTGGTCTGTATGGCGACGGGCTGGCGTTCCTGATCGTCCGGGAGATCGGCGAACGTTAAGGCGACTTTTCTGGTTAACCGTCCCAGCATCTGCTCAAGTTGGCGCACCCCGGCTTCCCGTGTATAGCGCGAGATCACAAGATTCAGTACGTCATCCGTGAGCACTGCCTGGCTTTCCTGGATGCCTGCTTCCTTCAGTCGCCTGGGCCAGAGATAGCGGCGAGCAATTTCGGCTTTCTCGCGTTCGCTATATCCTTGAAGGCGAATCACTTCCATCCGATCCAGCAGGGGTTGGCTGATGGTATCGAGTGTGTTGGCCGTGGTGATGAAAAACACCTTCGACAGATCGAAGGGAAGATCCAAATAATGATCACGGAACGTATGATTCTGTGCCGGGTCCAGAACCTCGAGCAGAGCCGCCGCAGGGTCACCTCGGAAATCGCGTCCCATCTTGTCGACCTCATCGAGCATCAAGACAGGATTGTTGACCCCTGCCCGACGGATCGCCTGAATAATGCGGCCAGGCAGCGAGCCGACGTAGGTCCGGCGGTGGCCTCGTAGTTCAGCCTCGTCATGGACGCCGCCCAGACTGAATCGTTCGAAGGTTCGGCTCATGGCCCTTGCAATCGATTGACCCAGACTGGTCTTGCCGACACCAGGAGGTCCAACCAGACAGAGGATCGGAGCCTTGGCCTTAGGGTTGAGCTTTAAGACCGCCAAATGTTCGACGATCCGTTCCTTGACCTCCTTGATGCCATAGTGATCTTCCTCCAGCACCTTACGGACGGTGGAGAGATCAAGGTGCTCTTGGGACGATTTCCTCCAGGGAAGCTCAAGGACCAGCTCTAGGTAGGTTCGGAGGACCTGATGATCCGGTGAGGTCGGCGGGACTTTACCTAACCGGGTAACTTCTCGCTCGACTTCTTTTCGGATATGATCGGGAAGGTCTGCCTCAGTGATTTGTCGCTTGAGGCGAGCCACTTCGTTCTCATCATTTTCCCCTTCGCCGAGTTCTTCCTGGATGGCCTTCAATTGTTCGCGCAAGATGTACTCACGCTGACTTTTCCCGATTTTCGTCTGTGCGTCTCGGGTGATCTTTTCGCGAAGTTGCAAGATTTGGATTTCTTTCGACAGGGCGGCGTACAGGCTGCGCAGTAGATCGAGGGTCGACGCACACTCGAGCAACCGTTGTTCTTCCACCACATTGAGATTCACCAGCGAGGCGATACGATAGGCCAGCGCCACTGAATCATCTTCGTTACTTAACACCGCACCGACTTCTTGAATGGCAGGGGCTTGGATCAGTCTGGGCAACTCGGACACCAGCTCTTGAATGGCTCGGTGAAGCGCTTGCACTTCAGCGCCATCGTCCGAAGGGCGACCGAGAGTCCGAACGCGTACGGTGGAGTACGGAGCCGACTGTTCTTCTTTCAAAAGGACGACGCGATCCAGGCCCTGAACGAGAGCGTGGATCGCCCCCTCTGACGCTTGACCGATTTGCTTGATGGTGGCTTTGGTCCCGATGGAGTACAGGTCTGCCATGCCAGGCTCCTCGGTCTGGGGATCTCGTTGAGCCACCACGACGATCGTCTTTTCTTCCGTCTTCATCGCGGCATTCACGGCGGCCACGGATCGTTCGCGCCCAATCGTCAGGGGCATCATGACTCCTGGAAACAGAACCGTGCGCTTGACGGGGAGTATCGGCAGTATCGACAGGACATTCTCTTCCATGGATAACCATCCTTGCTGAACGTTCATGGCATTATAACAACCTAATAGGTTGCTCTGTATAGAAGTCAAGAGGATGGAAAGACTGGAAGCGAGTAACTCGTGGAAATATAAGCTCTTGCAGTACCGCTTGAGCAGTATCCTGGAAATTCGTCGGTGCAGACCTATGCGGGCCTGGACGTTTTTCTTCTGCGGCATGGGTAGTTGCCGCTGAGATTGAGTTGCAGTCCCGACGTGCAAAGCGTGGGCGATTGTGCTATCCATGCCTATCAGTGCAGTTGTGTTGCTGAGGCTTCGTCCTTGCAGATGCTGTTCGGGAGTCCATCGATTATGAACTATTGCAGTCACTGTGGTGCGACCGTGACACACAAGGTTCCGGTGGGTGACAATCTTCCGAGGCATGTCTGTGACCAGTGCGAGTGTATTCATTATCACAATCCTAAGATTGTCGCGGGCTGTATTCCGGAATGGGAGGACCAAGTTCTCCTCTGTCGTCGTGCGATCGAGCCACGACTTGGTCTCTGGACGTTCCCTGCGGGATTTATGGAGTTGGGCGAAAGCACTGAGCAGGCAGCGGTCCGTGAGACGATGGAAGAGGCGCAGGCTGATGTCACGATCACCGGACTCTATGCGGTGCTCAGCCTGCCTCATATCGGACAGGTCTACCTCGTGTTTCGTGGACGGATGAAGGAGCCGACTTTCATGGCCGGACCGGAAAGTTTGGACGTCAGGCTGTTTCCCCTGTCCGCCATCCCCTGGGAGACGATGGCATTTCCGGTGGTCAGGGAAGCCCTACGGCGCTACGTCGCCGATGCGAAGAACGGAGAGTTCCCAGTCCACCTTGCCAGCCTGCCGGATCAGCCTATATCTGAAGGCTGCTGAAAGTCTGTTAGATTTCTGTTCCCTGCGTCACAGGGTTCTCCTAGCCTGAAATGCAGTACGGGCTAGGCAAGCTGATGACTCAACTTGATGGTAGTGAGGTTGGGCTGACTCACACGTTTGCTTCAGGAGAGGGATACGCAGCCAGGTGGCACACTCCATCATGTCCAGGGCCTAAACCAATCTTCAAAACGGTGGGACTTGGCTGGCAAAAATTCCGGTAGAGCATCAGTGTGGAGAGGGCGCCTACGAGGAGTGTGCCAGAGAAAAACATTCACTTCCTTGGCAGTTCGCCTTTTGGCACAATCAAGGCCTGTCCTGCTGTGATGGAGAGCTGCGCAACAGTTTGTTTGAGGCGTTCTTGTTCAGGGGCTTCTATTGTTAGAAATTCGACTCCAATCCCTCGTGCTCCAGACCATCGCACAGTGGCCTTGCTGATATGAATTGGGGTGGCGTCCGCTTCAACTTGGAGGAACACCTCCACCTGCATGCCGGTGAAAGGGCGAAGCGTGCTTTCCAACCGACAGCCCTTGAGCGAAAGGTCTTTGACCAAAGCGTTGTATCGCAACTTATCCCGTTGTACCAGGGTGCTGGGAGCTGAAACCGGGAATCGCGGAAACTTGCGAACAACCATCTCGTATTCCTTTGATAGGTCCCGTCGTCTGGTAATGAGCGGACTTTAGGAGTATGCGGGGCCCATCTATTTGGGCGGATAGAAATCAGATTCGATCATGCTTTACTGAGCAGGCTATGTGGTGAAGGCGATCTTGTCAATCAAAAGCCAGATCCAGACAGGAGCGAAACAAGCGGAACCTACGGAGTTTGTTCCGGTGCTGTCGTCCCCTGGTATCACCAGCCGTAGGCCCAATAGCCGGAATGCCGGTGCCCCCAATAAGGGCGATAGTACGGCGAGGCATAGAGCGCAGCGTTTCCAAAATGGAGGCCCAACCCGAGTCCAAGGCCAAGAGCCGGCGGCAAGACGTAGCTATAGGGGTAACCGTACGAGAATGGGACAATACTGGTCGTGGGGCGCTCGGCAAGTTGTCGTTGCAACGTGGTTGTCGTAGCGGATTGCCGGTCGAGCTGTTCCTTGAGTTGGCCGACAGTGGTTTGCTGTGCCTGGAGTTTTCCTTCTAGCTCGGCAATTTTCTTTTGCTGTGCTTCTATAAACGCATTCACACAACGGGTCTGTGCATCTCCCGTATAGTTTGAACACTCCCATGGTATTTGCAAAGAGTCTGCTTCGGATAGACATGGGGTGAGGAGACAAACCAAACCTCCCACGAAGACTGAAGCGTGCAACCATCGATCTCGGACGGTTTTCAGGTTCATGGTCTCCCTCCTGGACAGGTGTGTACAGATTACCATGCGAATTTTGCCTTGAACAGAAGGTCTCTGTTGCTGATGGGCGCCGATCTGCATGGCAGTGATGGAATGGCCTTGTTTGATTTTTGTAGAAAGGGACTTCTACAATGACCATCGGTCATGCGGGTGCGAGCATAGGTTCGGCATATGCCAGGTCGACGCCCTTCGAATAAGAAAAAACCTCGCAAGGCGACGCTCCCCGATCTTTCTGCTAAGCGTCGGTTTCAGCTGCGACTGTTGAAATGGTATGGGGAACATGGTCGTGATTTGCCTTGGCGGAAAACATCGGATCCCTATCATATTCTAGTATCCGAGGTGATGTTGCAACAGACCCAAGTTGATCGGGTCATACCGAAGTACCACGAGTTTTTGGAGCGCTATCCGAGCTTCGAGGATTTGGCGGAGGCGCCGGTGGCTGATGTGAAGAAGACATGGTATCCGCTGGGATACAACATTCGCCCGGAGCGGTTGCACGGGATTGCCTGCGAGACGGTGGCGCGGTATGGGGGGGAGTTACCCAAAGACGCAGCGGAGCTGCTCTCGTTCAAAGGAATCGGCCGGTATACTGCCGGAGCCATTCGCTCCTTTGCATTTAATGAAGACGCCCCGATCTTGGATACGAACGTGATCAGGGTTCTACACAGAGTATTTGTTGCCGAAGGGGAAACAAAATCACAGAAGGCGATGCTCTGGGAACTATCGGAAGCCTTGATTCCTCCGAAGAAAGGGTACGACTTCAACCAGGCGATCATGGATTTTGGCGCGATGGTCTGCACGGCGCGCGATCCCTATTGTCTCCTCTGTCCAATGAAGTCGTTCTGCAAGACCTATCCATTCAGTCCGATGGAACGGAGGCGGTAGCAGGGTGTCCATGCAAGTCATTGAGGTGGCAGCTGGCCTGATCAAGCGGAATGACCGCTACTTGATCGCACGTCGGAAGGCTGGGGTTCACCTTGCCGGATTTTGGGAGTTTCCGGGCGGTAAGCGGGAAGCCGGTGAATCACTTGTGGACTGTTTACAGCGAGAGTTATTGGAGGAGCTCAGCATCCAGGTCTCGCTCCCCATTCCCTATCAAGTCGTTCGTCATGAGTATCAAGACAAGATGGTGGAGCTTCATTTCTTTCACTGCGTGATCGATCAGGGAGAGCCGATACCTCTGGAATGTGAGGAAATTCGCTGGGTGTTTGCGGAGGAGCTGACGCAGTTTGTATTTCCGCTGGCTGACTCCGCCGTGATTCAATCTCTGCAGCGTGAAGCGTCGGGAGTATCGCGATGAAGGTGGTGCTCGATATCGAAACGGTTCAGGCGCCTCGTGAGGAGTGGGCTCGTCTTGTGGGGAAGCCCGTGGAAGGTTCCGGTCTTGCTTCTGGGGAAGTGGGCTATGACCTCTTTACGGCGGGTGCGGAGGAGGAAGCGCGGCGTGTGGATGACGAATCTTACGCGAAATCAGCGTTCGACGGGACGTTCAGTCGCATTGTCTGTATCGGCCTGCTGGAATTTTCCGATCAGATGGAAGCGCGTAGCGCCATTGCCTGGTATGGGGCGAATGAACGCGAGTTGCTGCGACAGTTTTGGGCCAGGTTGGCTCAGGACCGGCCGACTTTATACATCACGCACAATGGACTCGGTTTTGATCTTCCCTTCATTAAGAAGCGATCGATCATCAATCAGGTCAAACCCAGCGTCGACATCAATCTGGCAAAATTCCGGACCGAGCCGGTCTATGACACGATGGCCATTTGGAGCAATTGGGATACGAGAGGCTGGGTCAAGCTCGATGTGTTGGCCCGCGCATTACAAGTCGACACGAAGTCAGGTAGTGGGGAACAGGTCGCCGAAATGTGGGAAAAGCGGCAGGGGCGTGAGCTGGCACAGTACTGTCTGCAAGATACCTATGTGACCTATGCCTGTTACTCCCGCATGAATTTTCGCCAGCCGCTCTCCAGAGAAGTCGTTCTGCTGCAACCGGAGTTGTACGACGTCGGTTGAGTCGACTGATGTTCAGCGCGTACGGTGCGCTTCCGCTGTTTTCTTCTTCGGAGCCGACGGGGCTGATGCTTTGCTGGCCTTCAAGGCTTTTATTTCGTCCGTCCGCTGCCGGAGTTCTTTCTTTACCAACGAGGCTTCCTTCTTGAGGGTCGCGATCTCGGAATCCTTCTTCCTGTTCGCCTCTCGCGCTGCCTGAAGCTCGTCCAGTTTTCTGCTGAGCAGTTCATCGGTGCTCAATTGGGGCACTTCTGATTCAGTCTCGGCCGGGACTGAGGCAAGCTGAGAATCAAGAAGGGCTTCATCTCCTTGTGACGCGGTGGCTTCCCTGCTTTGGGCATTTGGTGCCGACGAAGCAGAGTCTTTTGGCGCGTCGGCTACGACACCCGATCCCGGAGTCGCAGCCTTAGCAACAGCCTGGTAATCGATCACCATGGTCATGGCTCCCTTTCCCATGGCCACAAAGGTAGGAGACTTTTCGATACGAGCGGCAGACGTAAGCGCAAATCTCAGCCCCTTGTTCGCTTGAGCTTGAGAAGGAGCGATGGTCAGATAGAGAGAGCCCTTGTGCACATAGAGGGTGCCCGCTGTGGGTTCAGCGCCTGACCCTGCCGATGAAAACACCTTGAAACCGACAATCTGCTCCGGTTTCGCTTCTGATAGACCTCGGGCTAGCAGGGGAGCAAGAAACTCGGCGTCTTCATCGCTGAATACTCTCATCGGCTTGCTGCCACTGGCGGGCATGTTGGGTGACGATTTTGTGGCCTCCTCGGTCACGATGGCCGTGATGACCTTGCGGATGGTCATCTGGTCTATCGCCGCAGGATGGTTTGCTTCAAACGACCAATCGGCGATTTCTTTGAGATAGACGGACCCCTTCGCAGTTTTCAAAATTTTTGATTCTCCGGAGAGCGTGGAGCATCCGGTCATGATCAGGTTGAGGGCCAAAAAGGCGCCGGCATATTGGGCACTGCGGACGTTCAGCCATGCATACATAAGGGGTCTCCTTCTGCTTATACTGTTCGCAAGAAGTATCATGACTCTGGGATGACACCCAGGAGTTTTCGTCTTTCTGAATGCCGTGCTACCAAATGCCGAGACCCATGAGCACCATACCTATAGCCAACCAACCGACTACACCGACAGAAATGATTGCCTCGAGCGAGATGCGGGAATCGGACTGGTTGGGACTTGGCTTTGAATCAGAATCTCCGGGTTTCATGACGACCGATAACCCTCTCCGGTGAATAAGAGGATGGACGTCGAGAGTGCAGCAAGGTCCATGCCTTTTTGGCTCTTGCGTGGACAGCGAGGGGTGGTTTGCAATCAGCTAGGATTTGCGGCGATGTGCAGGTGCATCCAAGCAGTGAGAGCTTGAAGATGCTTTCTGAAGGATCGTCCGGAGTCCGTAAGGAAAGTCAAGTGGTTAGCACGGGATGACTAATCACGTTGGAAGAGATGAAGAGGGAAGGACACTGAGTGAGGAAACGGTTCCGAGAATGGAGGATGCAAGAAGAGACAGAGAAGAGGAGGAATAACTTGTCAGAAAGTCGTCGAGAGCGCTGTCAGAAAATGTTCATCGTGATCGGTCGGTGTACATAATTGGACGTGTGGGTGAACGAGCAATTTTGTCGTCACCGGCCCTGCATGTTCCTGGTTGTCATGCTCCGTACAGCGTTGCGGCTGAGGCGTCAACGATGTGTTTGGTCACAAGTGTGCCTGGCTCAGCGTGGCCGGTAATCTTGTCCCAAACAACCGTGATGTTCCCGTCGGTTTTCCCCATGCCCTGTGTTGAGGAACGGGTTGCGTCGCCCTCGACCAAAATCTCTACATCCTTGCCGATATAACGGCGGTTGCGATCAGCCGTGATCGCCCGTTGGATTTCGACCAGCCTTGACACCCGCAGGCCTTTGACCTGGTCCGGCACATCGTCGACGTACTTTCGTGCTGCGATCGTATTCTTCCGTTCCGAGTACTTGAAGATATAGGCCGAATCGAGTTGGGCCTGCTCCACCAGGCGCACGGTGGCCTGGAAGTCCTCATCGGACTCGGAACAGAATCCACAGATAATATCGGTGGTCAGGACAATACCAGGGATCGTGAGTCGGATACGTTCAACCAATGCCAAATAGTCGGCTGCTGTATAGGTCCGCGCCATCAGTTCGAGGATCCGATCGCTTCCCGCCTGAAGCGGGAGATGAATGTGTTTGCAGATCTTTGGATGGCTGGCGATGGCCTCGATCAGCGACGGGGGAAAGTCTTTGGGGTGCGGAGACGTAAACCGGACCCGTTCGATGCCTGGCTGGTCTGCGACGGCGCTGATGAGCTTGGCAAAATCCCATTCTTCATGGCGGTAGGAATTCACATTTTGGCCGAGCAGGGTGATCTGTTTGAACCCGCGGGCTGCGGCATCGCGCGCTTCGAGCAGAATTGCTTCTGGATCGCGCGACCGTTCACGCCCTCTGGTATAGGGGACGACACAGAAGGAACAAAAATTGTCGCAGCCCCGCATGACAGTGATCCAGGCATTGACCCCGTCGTTGCGATCCGGGAGGATTCCCTCATAGGTCTCATACTCGGAAAGATCGAGCGCAAACCCCTTCTGAGCAAGTCCCTGTTCTTGGGCGTTCAGTGCCGTCGTCAACAACGAGGGGAGTTGTCGGTACGAGTCCGGTCCGGCTAAGACGTCAATGAGCGGTTCCTTTTGTGCGAGCTCGCTTTTCAGATTCTGAGCCATGCATCCAAGCACGCCGACAACCAACGGGCGCTGTTTTTTTACTGCCCGAAGCTCGGAGAGATGGACATAGATCTTCTTGTGAGCATTCTCCCTGATCGCGCAGGTGTTGACTAAAACCACATCCGCTCGCTCACGGTCCTCGGTGAACACGAATCCTTCCTGCTTCAGCATCGCACGGACGAGTTCGCTGTCAGATTCGTTCATCTGGCAGCCGAAGGTTTCGATATGAATCTGAGGTGGTGTTTTGAGCATCATAGGAGTGCCAGCGCTGTTCCCATTGTCGGGGGAGGTATGAGATCACCGTATACACAACGGTCGGTTGCGGCAGTAATTGTGACCGGCTTGATCTGGTTTTCGAGGGCCTCCGAATCTGTGACCGCAACTTTTGTGAAGTTCGGTGTCATGCCAAATCGATAGGTCCCTCGTGTGCCGGATTCAAACAAAACCGAGACTGTCCGCCCGATGTACTTGTTGTGAAACGTCAGCCGTTTCGCACGATCGAGATCCAGCAGAAGATCGATGCGCTTCTTTACCGATGCGGACGACACCAGGTGTTTTAAGCGCAGCGCAGCGGTCCCCGGTCGAGGGGAGTAGGGAAAGACGTGCAGATAGGAGAAGGGGAGATCTGACGCGACGGCGAGAGTATTCCGAAACGCCGCATCCGTTTCTCCAGGGAACCCCACCATCAGATCCGTTCCAAGGCCGAGGTCGGGGATCTTGGCGAGCGCCCTGTCAACCAGTGTGCGGTACTCCTTGACGGTATGGCGTCGGTGCATGGCCTGTAAGATCTGGTCGTCCCCGCTTTGCAGAGGAATATGTAGATAGGGGCAGAATTTCTTGGACGAGGCGAGGAGGTCCAGTAATTCGTCGGTGACGGTGGTGGGTTCGATCGACGAAATGCGAATTCGGTTGAGATCCGAGATCTCGTCGAGGCGGCGAAGCAATGCGCAAAAGTCCAGGCCTTGTTGCACGTATTGGCCGATGTTCACCCCCGTCAGCACAATCTCTTTATAACCTCCGGTGGTCAGGCTCCAGGCCTCGCTCAGAATATCGTCAAGCGTCCTGCTGCGCTCATGTCCCCGGGAGAATGGAATAATGCAGAAGCTACACATGGCGCTGCAGCCGTCCTGGATCTTGAGCAAGGCCCGTGTCGAGTCGGGCTCGGCGAAGTAGGGCAAATTGAAGTCGCCACGCGAGATCGTCTTCGTATGGTGAACCTCCGCTGTCGGCCGCTTTCGAAGCTCATGGGGGGGAGGAAGGTAGGTCGGCAGGTCCAGTTTGAACTGTTGCCCGACGATGAGATCGACCCCGGCTTGTTGCCTGAGCGTTTCCATACCCGTTTGGGCGTAACAACCGGTCACAGCAATGAAGGCATGGGGGGAATGTTTGAGTGTTTTGCGAATCAGGTAGCGCGAGGTGCGTTCCGCATCTTCCGTCACCGAACAGGTATTGAGGATCAGTACATCAGTCGGTTGGCCGAACTCGACGAGTTCAAACCCCTTCCGCCTGAGCCCTTCCCCAAGGATCGAGGTTTCGGCTTGATTCAGACGGCAGCCCAGCGTATGTAGAGAAGCACGGGGTGTTGCCATAAGAGTGGCATTATAGGGTGGCCATGCGTAATCCGGCAAGGTAGCGGGATTGCTCCCACCACTGCCCTCCGTGGGAGAACAGGAACGTCCAGCCTGGGTGTGATGGATGGTGCGGTTGCTTACCATTCTGTCGGTGTCTCTTTGGCTTGTCGCGGGTTCTCCCGCGACAGGGTGGGGGAAAGATGCCCTCCCGGCTGAGCCGGATCTCAGCTCTCGCGTCGACGAGCTCTACGATCACGAAGCCCGTCTGTTTATTCTTCTCTATTCCTTAAGAGGCAACGGTCAGATCGATTACGTGACAGGCCGACTGGTGCAGGAGTATTCGCGCAGTAGCTACGGGAATCCCGTGTACCAGACAGAAGTCCAGCCTTTGTTCTATTGGTGGAACCATACGATGTGGAGCGATCCTGAGGAGGATGGAGTCAACGGCAATGAACGGATCTACCAAGAGAACACTGAGTTCGATCTCTCACGATATAAACCTTGTCTGTTCAATGGACAGCCCTGTTAACAGGCCGTTGAAAAAGCCCGCCAGCGGTGTTCTCGCGTCGCTCAAGGGCTCAACGTACGGAGGGTGAAGGCAAGGTACTTATCCGCTCGCATGTGATCGAAGCGAGCGGTTCAAGCGAAGCTTGGTATGTACCTCCTCGACCGTTCGCTTGCTGCGGCCTTGCTGGACGGACTTTTTGAACGGCCTGAGGGGCTCTTAAAAGATGTCTGGAACCTTCTAATATCCCAGTTTCACTACACGGAGAAAATTAGTTTCAACATCCCGTCAGTTTCTAGGTTAGTCGGTCCACCATTTCCGCGTGTTTTGTGATTCTGCTGAGTCACAGCGCGGGGCGATGGTATTCTGCGTTCCACCGAGGAATTGTTTGCTACACCGAGTCCAGTCCGATTCAAACTCGTCTCATATGGGTACGTTCCTGTGACACAAGGCTCGTCCAATTTCGCTGCATTGTTGAATCGGCGCCTCCTGGTGATGTTGCCTTTGGGGTTTCTATCAGGTCTTCCGCTCGCGCTCACGTCTGGGACATTACAAGCCTGGCTGACGGTCGAAGGAGTTGATCTCAAGACCATCGGCATTTTTACCCTGGTCGGCCTTCCCTATACGCTGAAGTTCCTCTGGGCTCCGGTGATGGATCGCGTGGTGCCACCTTGGTTGGGACGGCGTCGCGGCTGGATGGTCCTGACGCAGCTCTGTGTGGCGGTTGCTCTTGGGCTCATGGCCATGACCAATCCAAAGCTTCACCCGGGGTGGCTCGCGGCCTATGCCGTTCTGGTTGCCTTTCTTGCGGCGTCGTTGGATATCGTCTTTGATGCCTATCGCACAGACACCCTCCAGCCTCACGAGCGGGGATTGGGTGCAGCCGTCTGGGTCAATGGCTATCGAATCGCTCTCTTGGCCTCCGGGGCCGGTGCATTGGCACTGGCGGACTATATTGGCTGGCAGATGACGTATCTGGCAATGGCTGCCATCATGGTCGTCGGGGTGGGTATTGTTTTGCTCAGCCCTGATCCGACCCTGGTGGCCGCTGCTCCCAAGAGTCTGAAGGAGGCTGTCGGTGCCCCGCTGGCGGAGTTTTTTTCCAGACCCACGGCCTGGGGATTCTTGGCCGTGATCATTCTCTACAAGCTTGGAGATGCCTTTGCCTCCGCACTGCAGACGGCCTTTCTGATTGGAGGTTTGGGGTTTTCTTCGACCGAGGTCGGCGCAGCCAAGGGGATTGGGATTTTTGCTACGTTGCTAGGGGCCTTTATCGGCGGACTTTTGATGACAAGGTCTGGACTCGTCCGATCGTTGCTGATCTTCGGCGTTTTGCAAGCTGTGTCGAATCTGGGCTTTGTTGTATTGGCCTTGATGGGGAAGCATGCCGGTGCGCTGACGGCGGCGGTTGTGATTGAGAATGTGACGGGCGGGATGGGCACGGCAGCATTTGTGGCGTTGGTCATGTCACTCTGCGATGCCCGATACACGGCAACACAGTTTGCGCTCCTGTCCTCCCTCGAGGCGTTGGGCCGTGTGTTTGTCGGTCGTCCCTCCGCAGATCTCGTCGAAGTGGTGGGATGGACACAATTCTATGTCTTAACAGCGGTGGCGGCCCTACCGGGTCTCTGGGCTGTGTGGCGAATCCGTCGTTCCATCGAGCCGGAGCAGAAGGTCGTTGGACGGACTTCAGTAGGGGAACCAGCTGCCTCGCCAATTGCTGACTGACTACGACAACCGTCGTTGGAGGAAGAGAACGAAAATCATGAGGGTGGGAAGGGGAGCGATGATGAACGGTACGAGCCAGAGCCAGACGTTTTTGCCGCGGACGCGCGCCTGGTCAAACATCCACACAAAGAGCCAGACGAGCAGGCAGGCATAGTTCAAGATAATCCATTGGGTCGTGTGTGATTTGAGGACACTCGTGCTCTCCGACGGACCTTGGAGAAGGAAAACTCCCAACAGCAGCACAAATGTCCCTAACAGGCCCCTGACAAGTTTTTTGCTCCAGACGAACATGGCTCCTCCAGACTCGATAAGACTGTTAGACTGAATCTAAGCTAATTGGCCAGGCAATTGTTTGTCAAACGATGCTGGTTCCTTAGAACGTCATGAGTCTCTTTCGCTTGAGCGGGATCGTTCTTGCCCTGTTGATCTTGGTCGGTCTGGCCTGGTCGAATCCGACGACGGACGATTATTTACGGTTCGTTGAACAGGAGTTGGGGAAGGCGATAGACCGAATGGACCAGGGCACATCGACTCGAGAGCAGCAATTTGTTCGGCAAGTGTTTCGGTCCCAAAGCAGGAAGCTTCTAGAGTCATTCGTTCGTCCGAATACGGTGAGACGCAATTGGGGCCTTGTTAGTCACTATGAAACACACGTCGCCGATACGAAGGTCGTGGTGCTTGGTCTTGCTGGTCACTTCGTCCCCCTGCATGGTGTCGAGGAAGCCACTTTAAAAATTGGCCGAATGGCCTTCTAGTAAAAAAAATGGCAAGGGTCATCTGCTGGGGGAGCTACTTTGTTGAAATTTTCTGTGGATAACCCCGTTTCGATATCACTGAAATAGGCACTACCGTTCACATCTCGACTATTCACAGCCTGTCCCCTCATTTATCAATAATCCACAATACTTGGTGTTGACAAAAAAACATGCTAGCTATATGTAGGTGTCGCGAACAATGAGCGAGCGTCATCATACCGGTATGAAGGCTCCTAAATCAGTACATGGATCCTAATCCTTATCCCCATGGAGGACTACTGTGAGAATTGATCGGAAATTTACCCGCCGTGGAGCGAGTCCATATGAGGGATTGGCGTTCGTCAAACGGTCGTCCGAGATTCGGAACCCCGACGGATCGACCGTCTTCAAACTTGAGAACATCGATGTTCCCGAGCCCTGGTCTCAGCTGGCGGTCGATATCTTGGCGCAAAAGTACTTCCGGAAGGCCGGAGTTCCGCAGTGCGATCAGAACGGCCAGCCGCTGGTCGATGCCGACGACAAGCCGGTGCTCGGTGGTGAGCGGGATGCCCGACAGGTTTTTGAGCGCATGGCCGGGTGCTGGACCCATTGGGGCAGAGCTTATGGGTATTTCAAAACACCGGAAGAGGCTGAGTCCTTTCATGATGAGATGTGCTACATGCTGGCGCACCAAATGGCTGCGCCCAATTCCCCCCAGTGGTTCAACACCGGTCTTCATTATGCCTATGGATTATCAGGACCGGCGCAGGGGCACTATTACGTCGACCCGAAAACGCAGGAGGTGGTGAAGGCGACGAATGCGTTCGAACATCCGCAGCCCCATGCCTGTTTCATTCAATCGATCGAAGATGATCTTGTGAATGAAAACGGTATCATGGACCTGTGGGTGCGAGAGGCGCGATTGTTCAAGTATGGTTCCGGAACCGGGACGAACTTCTCGAAACTGCGGGGGGACGGCGAAGGACTGTCCGGCGGGGGGCGGTCGTCCGGGCTCATGTCCTTCCTGAAGATCGGGGATCGAGCGGCCGGAGCGATCAAGTCCGGAGGAACAACGCGTCGCGCCGCCAAAATGGTCTGTTTGGATTTGGACCATCCGGATATCGAAGAATTCATCGATTGGAAAGTCATCGAGGAACAAAAAGTGGCGGCGATGGTGACGGGGTCGAAGATCTGCGCGCAGCGCCTCAATGCCGTCTTGAAGGCCTGTCATACCGTCGATGGCAACGGTGCGCTCCGGCTGGACCTCGATCGGAAGACGAATTCGGTCCTGCGCGAGGCGCTGGCGTCAGCCCGACGCGAGATGGTGCCGGAGGCTTATATCCAACGGATGTTTTCCTACGCGCAGCAGGGGTTTACGCATTTTGTCTTTCACGAATACGATACCAATTGGGACGGGAAGGCCTATCAGACGGTCTCCGGTCAGAATTCGAACAATAGTGTCAGAATTCCCAACGAGTTTTTTGCCGCGCTCGAAGCCGATGGCGACTGGCAACTGAAACGACGCACCAACGGCAAAGTCTGCAAGACGATCAAGGCCAGAGAGTTGTGGGACCGGATTGCATGGGCGGCCTGGACCTGTGCCGATCCAGGGACGCAGTACGATACCACCATCAATGAATGGCACACGTGTCCGGAGGATGGGCGGATCAATGCCTCAAATCCCTGTTCGGAATATATGTTCCTGGATGACACGGCCTGCAATCTTGCGTCTCTCAATCTGACGAAGTTTTACAGCGCTGATGGACAGTTCGAACTTGAGGAGTTTCGCCATGCCGTTCGACTGTGGACGATCGCGTTGGAGATCAGTGTCTTGATGGCGTCCTTCCCGAGCCAATCGATCGCCGAGAAAAGCTATCAGTTCCGGACGCTTGGGTTGGGGTATGCGAATCTGGGGACGGTGCTCATGCGTCAAGGCATTCCCTACGACTCGCCCAAGGCTCTCGCGATCTGCGGCGCCATCACGTCGATCATGACGGGGGAGTCGTATAGCGCATCGGCGGAAATGGCGGCTGAACTGTCGGCGTTCTCCGGCTACGCAAAGAATCGGGAGCACATGTTGCGCGTCATTCGTAACCATCGACGGGCGGCTTATCAGGCCCTTCCCGACGAATATGAACGGCTGACCATTGCTCCTGCCGGAATCCGTCCAGAGCATTGTCCCCCAGAATTGCTCCTTGCCGCCAGGAGAGCCTGGGACCATGCGCTTGAACTCGGGACTGCGTACGGGTATCGCAATGCGCAAGTGACGGTCATCGCTCCGACCGGGACCATCGGGTTGGTCATGGATTGCGATACCACCGGGATTGAGCCGGATTTCGCGCTGGTGAAATTCAAGAAGTTGGCCGGCGGGGGGTATTTCAAGATCATCAATCAAAGCATTCCACTTGCCTTGGCCAATCTTGGATATACGGATCAACAGGTGCGGGACATCATTCATTACTGTGTCGGAGCCCAGACCCTCAAAGGCGCTCCGTTCATCAACCACGACACGCTTCGGCTGAAAGGCTTCGATGACGTGGCGCTCGATCGTGTGGAACGCAGCTTGTCGCAAGCATTCGAGATTCAATTCGTGTTCAATAAGTATACGCTTGGCGAGACCTTCTGCATCGAGCAACTTGGTCTGACCGAGGTGCAGCTGAACGAGAAGAACTTCAACATGTTGAAGGCGCTCGGTTTTACGCAGGAAGAAGTCGCTGCCGCGAATGATTTCTGTTGCGGGACCATGACCATCGAGGGCGCGCCGCATGTGAAAGCCGAGCATTTGGCGGTCTTCGACTGTGCGAATCGATGTGGTCGCATCGGACAACGCTCCATCGCCGTCGACGCCCACATTCGTATGATGGCTGCGGCGCAACCCTTCATCAGCGGGGCGATCAGTAAGACCATCAATATGCCGTCGGAAGCTTCGATCGAAGACGTCAAGGCATCGTATTTCCTTGCCTGGAAGAGCATGGTGAAGGCAGTGGCGCTCTATCGAGACGGGTCCAAGCTTAGTCAGCCGTTGAGCGCCTCGTCCGATAGCGGAAAGGATTTGGAGGCTGTGCCTGGCGTCTTAGAAATGGCTGAAAAAGTGACCGAGCGCGTGCTCGTTCGGTATCTCGCCAAGCGGCGTCCGCTCCCCAGTCGGCGTAATGGGTACACGCAAAAAGCCATTGTCGGGGGGCACAAGCTCTATCTCCGGACCGGCGAATACGAGGATGGGACGGTCGGAGAAATATTTTTGGACATGCATAAGGAGGGAGCGGCGTTTAGGAGCCTGATGAATTGTTTTGCCATCGCCATCTCTCTTGGGCTTCAGCATGGTGTGCCGCTTGAAGAATTCGTGGAGGCCTTCGTCTTCACCAGGTTTGAGCCGAACGGCCCGGTGAAACTCAATGATCGAATCAAGATGTCGACGTCGATTATCGATTACATCTTTCGTGAGTTGGCCGTCACGTATCTCGACCGATATGACCTGGCCCAGGTCAAAGAAGAAGATCTGCGCATGGATTCGATGAAAAAAGACGACATGGATCCTGAATGCTTCGAAGAGGAAGCGGATCTTGCGACCTTGGCCAAGTCTTCCGTCGTGACAGAACATCTTCCGATCCGCCGAAACGGTGGAAAAGGAAATGGCCATGGCCATGGGAACGGACATAGCGTGGCCCGGCAAGTGGAAATCATGCGGGAGACGCTGACGTTGACCGCAGTCCAAAACGCCAAGGATGCCAAGGTGAAGGGCTATGAGGGGGATCCTTGTCCTGGGTGCAAACAGTTCACCATGGTTCGGAACGGCACGTGCCTCAAATGTGTGAGTTGCGGCGAGACGAGCGGATGTTCGTAGGGGATGTGCCACGATGCAAAGTAAGCGGCCTTCATCCTGTGTTGGGCATCGGAAACGACGTGTTCCGCGCACGTGTGCCGGGAGCAAAAGACGCTCCATCAGGCGAACCAGGGTTGGAAAGTCTTGTTGCTCACGGTCACCATGGCGAATTCAGGTCAATCACCAGAGGGCCTGGACGCCATTATGGGCGGCTCGTTCGATAAGGCGAAGAAGGTTGTAACCTCAGCCAGTTACGGGGAGTAACGATATGCCGACTACAACGCAGCTCGTCATCAGCGGACAGAGTAAACCGGGCGCACTGGCCGGAGTGACGGCAGTGCTGGGGGCAGCCGGAGTCAATATCAAGGCATTTTCAGTCCCAGAGGTTATAGGGACAGGCAAGTTGAGGTTGCTCGTGGCTGATCTTGATGGGGCTCGTGCCGCCTTGCGGGCGGCAAAGATAAAATTTCGGGAAGAGACGGCCCTCGTTTTGAGCCTTGAAAACAAGCCTGGCGCCTTGAGGAAGGTGGCCGATACGCTGATGAGGAGCCGAATCAATATTAAGTGCGGTTACTGCACGCCTTCGAGGGAGGGGAAGCGGGCCATCGTGGTCCTGACCGTTTCCAAAACGGAAAAAGCCCTCACGATTCTGCGCAACCAATCGCTCGATGAGTTCTAGCCCATGCGGCTGAGGCCGCTCACGGACTCTGCGCCAGTTCTCCTCATGGCCGTTGGTCTGGTTGCAGCCCTGTATCAAGGTTGCGCCGGACCTCTTCGTGATGTCGATCGCTTTCACAATTATCCTGTGGGATTTGTTGAACGAGGGATGGCCTCGTGGTATGGCCCAGGTTTTCATGGGAAGAAGACCGCCAATGGGGAGCAGTACGACATGTATGCATTGACGGCTGCACATCGAACATTGCCCCTGGGATCCGTCGCCGTTGTTCATTCATTGACGTCCGGGCGCCATGTGAGAGTCAGAATCAATGATCGAGGGCCCTTTGCCAAGGGAAGGATCCTGGACCTTTCATTGGCCGGTGCTCACGCGCTTGGAATGACCGGTAACGGAACCGATCGGGTGGAGCTTCGTGTCGTTGGCTATGACCCGCGACCCGAAGGGATGGGAGTCCTCAGGGTGCAAGTCGGTTCCTTCGCGGACATTCACAATGCGCGGGCTCTGGCTGCGCGGCTCCAGCACGATTTTACCGATGGGCGTATTGTCCAAACAGATCTCCCAGAAGGGCGTCGATATCGAGTCCAGATCGGCCGGTTCTTAGTTGAGCCGGAAGCCCAGAAGGCTTCAACGAGTCTTGATCGAATGTTTCATCTCCAGTCCTTCGTCGTGCGGGATGATGGGTAGATGGTGAATAGCGACAGTAGACGATGGTGGGGGCGGACCAGATGAATCCGATGGTTAATTTGGAACCAATTGATTTTCCAGCATGAATTTTTGAATTGCTTGCCTGCTTGTGGTCCCTGTGATAGATGTATCGGCTGTGAACCCTATTCTAAGCGGTCCGATTATCCTAATCGTACGATCCTCTGAAGGGTGGGCCAAGAGGTATCCTCTGGAAGACACCCGGCTTCTCATCAGGCCAGCTGAACTGGTCCAACGTCCTTAATATAGATGATTGCATGGACATCCTCATCCTTTTAGGGTTGATAGGGTTATCCGCCATTATTTCCACTGCCGAGATCGGTTTTTTCTCGGTCAACGAAACTAGGCTGAGAGCCTTGGCTCAGACAGGCAGCAAGCGAGCGGAAAAAGCCCTTCAGCTCAGAAGCGACCCTCAGCGGCTCTTTTCGACCATTCTTGTGGGAGATCGTCTGGTCAGTACGGCCATTCCGATGTTTGCCACTTTTATCACGCTCAGCGCGTATGGGGAGAAGACCATTTTGGAAGAGGCCATCGCCGTTATGGTCGGAATCTTGACCTTCGTGTTGTTGGTCTGCGTGGACGTGGTGCCGAAGACCTTGGCGGCGAAGTTCTCTGTGCCGGTGACGCTGAATCTGGCCTACCCGATCTATGGGGTTCAGGTGATGCTGCGGCCGCTCCTGTTCCTGATGGTCCCGTTGATCTATAGTTTGACCGGTGGAAAGGGACTCACGCATCCCCTGGTTACGGAGGAGGAGCTGAAGATCATGCTCGACCAGGGTGGAAAAGCGGGCGAGATCGAATCTGAAGAAGTGAAGATGATCAAGAACGTGTTCCAGCTGAAGGATATTACAGCCGAAGATGCGATGACCCCACGCATCTATGTGTTCTCCTTGGACGGCAATCTCCGTCTCAAGGAAGCACAGGAACAGCTTTATAATTCGAAATATTCTCGTATCCCCCTCTATGACGGCACGCTCGATAACATCACCGGCATTCTCTACAAGACCAAGGCGCTGACGGAGCTGGCAAAAGGGCGGACTGATTTACGGTTGCGGGATATTGCCCATCCCCCACTCTTTGTTCCAGCCGGTAAGACGGCGGATGATTTGATGAAGCAATTTCAGCAGGAAAAGCGGCATATGGGAGTGGTCGTGAATGAATTCGGCGGGGTCATGGGGCTCGTGACCCTTGAGGATCTCCTCGAAGAAGTTGTCGGTGAGATTGTCGACGAAACGGACATCACGGAAGAACTCATTAAACGTATCGGCAAGAGCCAGATCTTGGTCCATGGGCGGACGGAGGTGCGGAAGGTGAACGATTTCCTCAAGGTCGAACTCGGTGGAGATGAAGCCTTGACGATCGGGGGATTGATTCAAGAAAATCTCGGTCGAATCCCTAAGGCGGGCGAAGAAATTCGCATCGAGAATTGCCGTTTGGTCGTCCACGAGGCTGATCCTCGCTCGATTCGGAGCGTCACGATATTCAAGGATGAGAAGGTCGCGGTGCCGGTCGAAGCCTCTGTGTGAGCCTACAGTGGTCCGGACGCATTGAGTAAATTCTTAAATCCCTCTTCGTCCAGGATCTGCACTCCTAATTTGCGAGCCTGGTCAAGTTTGGAGCCCGCTTCGGAGCCTGCCACCACATAGGTCGTTTTCTTGCCGACGCTGGATGAGACGGTCGCACCCAGTCGTTCAACCAGCGCCGTGGCTTCATCTCTCGACAAGCTCACCAATCCTCCGGTGAAGACGAAGCTCTTTCCTGAGAAGGGGAGTGGTGTCTGGCCCTGTGAAGAGCGTGATGCCATGATTGAGACGCCCAGCTGTTGGAGTTGGTCGATGACTCGACGGTTGGACTGTTCCTGAAAGTAGGACACCAGGCTGTCGGAAATTTCAGGCCCAATCTCTCGGATGGCCTGAAACCGATCGTGGTCCGCTGCCATGATGGCGTCGAGCGAGCCGAATTCACGAGCCAGCACTTTGGCGATATGCTGACCGACCTGGCGGATTCCTAGCCCCATCAAGAACCGCTCAAGCGGCACTGCTTTGCTTCGGGCGATAGCTTCCAGGAGAAGGGCCGAGGATCGCTCTGCAAAGCCCTCAAGTTTGAGGAGCTGCTCCTGGTTCAATCGGTACAGGTCCGAAAGGTCCTTCACCAGTCCTTGATCGACCAGCTGTGCGACGGTCTTCTTACCGAGTCCGTCGATATTGAGGGCTGTTTTCGACGCGAAGTGTTCGATAGCCCCTTTGAGCTGTGCGGGGCAGGCCGCCTGGCCGGTACAGTACACATAGGCGCCTTCTCGCGCCACGGCGGAACCACAGATTGGACAGCAATCCGGCATCTGGAAGGGCTCATGCCTGATTTGATCGGGGATGGGGATTCGTTCAGCGATTGCCGGGATGACGTCTCCAGCTCGTTCAACCCGAACTGTGTCACCGACGCGGACATCTTTCCGGGCTACCTCGTCGGCATTGTGGAGGGTTGCGCGACTGATGGTGACCCCGCCTACTTCCACGGGTTTCAAGAGGGCAAGCGGGGTCAATGTTCCGGTACGCCCCACGGAGATGGCGATATCCTGTATCTCCGTGATTTCTTTTCGCGGAGGAAACTTAAATGCCATGGCCCAGCGAGGGCTTCTGGATTTCATGCCCAGCTGGGTCTGCCAGTCCACGCGGTTGACCTTTACCACGATGCCATCGATTTCGTAGGGGAGATGGTCACGCTGTTCCTGAGTTTCTCGGTGAAAGGCCAAGACCTGGTCGATGGTTTCGCACTGCCGGCGTAGAGTGGGGACCGGGAGCCCCCACTCGGCTAAGCGTTCTAGTTCGTCCCAATGCGTTGAGGGAAGAGGGCCGGTCATGGCCATTACCTCATAACATGTCACGACCAGAGGCCGAGAAGCCGTAATGTGCGAATCCAGCTGGCGAAGGGAGCCAGCCGCGGCATTCCGTGGGTTGGCGAACGCGTCGTCCCCCCGTTCCGTCATTCGACGGTTGAGCGCATGGAAGTCGGAAAGTCGCATGTACACTTCGCCCCGCATGACGAGATGATCCGGGTATCTGTCGGTCTGGAGCTGCAGGGGCAGTGTGCGAATCGTGCGGAGGTTAATCGTGACGTCCTCGCCGACAGCCCCGTCACCACGGGTGGCTCCACGAACAAAGAGTCCTTGGTCATAGACGAGTTCTACTGAGAGACCGTCAAATTTTGGCTCGACCGTGTAGGTGATCTGGTCTGTGCCCAGCTCCCGTTTTACCCGCTGGTCGAAGGCCAAGACTTCTTCAGGCTCCATCAAGGAGTCGAGGCTCAACATGGGCCGTTCATGTGGGACTTTGCCAAGTTCGCCCAGAGGAGGAGCCCCGACGCGTTGGCTCGGAGAGTCGGCGGTGATCAGGTCCGGGTATTTCTGCTCAAGATCGAGCAGTTCACGGAACAGGCGATCATACTCCCCATCCGAAATCTCGGGGTGGTCCTTCACGTAGTACAGATGGTCGTGGTGCCTAATTTGATTCTTGAGCGTAGTGAGTCGATCTTCATCGATCCGACGAATATTGGAAGGGGTCGGCACGTCGTCAAAGAGGGAATCTTGTCGCATCGTTGTACTCAACGATGTGAGGCCGCTGCGACCGATGTGAGGATGGTATGACAGCCGTGACTCAACATGAAGGCGGCGAAAGTTTGGAGCCGGGGCAGACCGTAGCACAGGCTGGGGAAACGGTCAAACGGGTTGGCTTGCTTGCTTTGACTTTCGCACCAGTGCCCACTATTCTAGGCGTCTCTTCGTCCTCGGGGATCGGTGACGGCCGGGTAAAAGGAGGGTGTATGCGGAGGGATGAGCAGCCTATCGGTGCACACGTGGGCAAGACCGTTCTATTCGGAATCCTAGTATGTGGAGGATTGGTGGTGAGTGGGTGTGTGGTGCTGGAGGAAAAGTTCAATGCGGAAAAGGCAAGAAGCCTCAATTTCCAGCGCCTCTTGGCTCAGGAAGAAAAGCGCACGGCTGAACTGGACAGTGAAGTAAAGCGGACGAAGAACGAGCTGGCTGAGTTCGAGGCGAGAAATCGGGAATTGTCGGCACAGGTCCAGATGGCACGGGAACAAATGACACGGCTTCAAGAGGAAACAGAAGCGATCAGGGAAGCTACGGTGCTCGAACGAAAAGCGCTCGAAGACATGCAACGGAAAGGCTCTGCCACGGCTGGAAAACCCAAGAGAATTGAGCCATTCAAAGAACCGGCAAAGGTCACCACGGCAGAATCGAGTGGAAGCGACGCCAAGAGTTCCTCATCCCAAGGCGCAATGACCGTCATGCCGAAGTCCGGTCAGACGGTCCATGTCGTGAAACCGGGTGAGACGCTCTTCGGCATTAGCCGTCGGTATGGCCTCGATATCGAGAAAGTGAAGAAGATGAACAAGTTGCCCGATGACATCATCGAGGTCGGACAAAAGCTCATGGTGGGCAGCGAGTAAGCGGTACTAAGGTGCGGTCCGTGACTTATTCACTCAGCCTAGACGAGTTTCGTGCCTATGCGAAACAGGGCAATCTCATTCCCCTATTTCGCGAAATTCTCGCGGACCAAGATACGCCCGTATCGGCGTTTGCCAAGATCGACCATGGCCCCTCTGCCTATTTGCTGGAAAGCATCCAAGGAGGGGAAAAATGGGCACGCTACTCTTTTCTCGGCAGCGGATCTCCACTGGTCATCTACGAAGACCGGGGGGATTTGTGCATCAAAAAAGCGGGCCGTGTGCGCCGTATCCCCAGTCGGGGTGCTCCTATGGACCGTCTGCGGGAGATCCTTGACATTTATCGACCCGTGACGGTGCCGGAATTGCCTCGCTTTGTCGGTGGCGCTGTGGGGTATCTCGGCTATGACATCGTCAAGACCTTTGAGGATCTTCCCACTCGACGAAAAGATGATCTCAATCTTCCGCAGTTCGCTTTTCTCCTGACTGAGACCTTGCTGATTTTCGACAACGTGTCGCAGAAAATCAAAGTCGTGGCTAACGCACATGTGAAGTCCGGATCGGACGGGGATATTCGTGCGGCCTATCGAGACGCAACAACCCGCATTGAAAAGATGATTGCCAGGATTCGTCGGCCGCTACGAGGTGTTAAGCCTAAGCGCCGGCGTTCACCGCTCCGCTTTACCTCCAATATGAACAAGGCGGAATTTGAGAAAATGGTTTCGCACGCGCAAGAATACATCAAGGCCGGAGACATCTTTCAGTGCGTGCTCTCACAGCGATGGGAAACGAATTTGCAGGCGCCACCCTTTCAACTCTATCGAGCGCTTCGTGTCGTGAATCCATCGCCTTACATGTACTACCTGCGTATCGCGGGGGTAGAGCTGGTCGGCTCGTCCCCGGAAATTCTCGTGCGTTGCGAGGATGGTCTCGCGTCTCTGCGTCCCATCGCGGGGACCAGGCGACGGGGAGCAACGACGGAAGAAGATGCGGAACTCGAGCGACGTCTGTTGGCTGATGCCAAGGAGCGGGCTGAACACATCATGCTAGTGGATCTTGGGCGTAACGATATCGGTCGTGTGGCTGAGCGGGGATCGGTCCGGGTCGAATCGTTGATGAATGTTGAGCGGTATTCTCATGTCATGCATATTGTGTCCAATGTCACCGGAAAATTGAGCAAGGATAAGACCGTCTATGATGTGCTGAAAGCCTGCTTTCCAGCCGGTACGGTGTCTGGAGCGCCGAAGATTCGGGCGATGGAAATTATCGAAGAGTTGGAACCCACGAAACGTGGCCCCTATGCCGGGGCGGTCGGATACATCAGCTTTTCGGGGAACATGGATATGTGCATCAATATTCGGACCGTCGTGGTGTCGCGACGTCGGGCGTTCATCCAAGCCGGCGCCGGCATTGTGGCCGATTCCAATCCGGTCCATGAGTATGAAGAAACCTGTAACAAGGCTCGTGCGATGATGAAAGCCATTGAATTGGCGGAGCAGGGGCTGGAGTAGGGAAATGCGTATGGCAAGTAGCATATGGTCGGTAGCAAGAGAACGAATGGTTGTTGCTCTTGCTTATGCCATCAGCCATCAGCCATAAGCGCTTATTGCAATCATGTTACTTGTCATCGATAACTACGATTCATTCACCTATAACCTTGTGCAGTATCTGGGTGAACTCGGTGCGGAGATCCAGGTCGTTCGAAACGACAAGATGACGCTGGATCAGATCGATGCGTTACATCCGGACCGTCTGGTGATTTCCCCCGGACCGTGCACGCCGAAGGAAGCGGGTGTTTCCGTCGATGCGATCAGACGATTCGGGGGGAAGATTCCTGTCCTCGGCGTCTGCTTGGGGCATCAATCGATGGCTGTGGCCTATGGGGGGGAAGTGATCCGTGCCTCGCGTTTGATGCATGGAAAAACCTCACAGATCCAACACGACGGCAAGACGATCTTTCGCGCGTTGCCCAACCCATTCGAAGCGACGCGCTATCACTCGCTGATCGTCAACCGAGCGAATCTGCCGGACTGCTTTGAGATCTCGGCGGAAACTGCCGAAGGTGAAATCATGGGACTCCGCCACAAGACGCTGGGTGTTGAAGGCGTCCAATTCCATCCGGAATCGATTCTGACCAGGGTCGGGAAGGATCTTCTCAACAACTTTCTCAAACTCTAGCCGGTTCGTTCGCTGTGACCATGATCAAAGAGGCACTCGCCAAGTTGGCCGACCGAATCGATCTTTCGGCGCAGGAAGCCGAAACGGTCATGTGCGAAGTCATGGATGGGATGGCCACGCCGGCGCAGATCGCCGCCTACTTGATGGGCCTCAGGCAAAAAGGTGAAACAGTTGGTGAGATCGTCGGCTCGGCCAAGGCGATGCGATCGCGGGCTTCTCGTGTCAGAGTCGGGGCGTCGATCGTGGTGGATACTTGCGGGACCGGCGGCGATGGAGCGAACACGTTCAATATCTCGACCACCGCGGCGTTTGTCGTGGCAGGGGCCGGCATCACGGTGGCGAAACATGGCAATCGTTCCGTGTCTTCCAGAAGCGGAAGTGCCGATGTATTGAGTGCCTTGGGGGTTAAGATCGATCTGGAACCGAATCGCATGGTCGACTGCATCGACGAAGTCGGCATCGGCTTCCTGTTTGCCCCGCATTACCACAGTGCGATGAAACATTGTGCCGGACCGAGGCAGGAGATGGGCATCCGCACGCTCTTAAATGTGCTTGGGCCGTTGACGAATCCGGCCGGCGCAACACACCAAGTGCTTGGGGTCTATGATGCACAAAAGACCGAGATCCTCGGGCGAGTCCTGATGGAACTGGGTTCGCAACATTGCTTCGTCATTCATGGGATGGATGGACTGGACGAGATTACGTTGTCGGATCGGACGAGAGTCTCCGAGGGCAAGGGTGGAGTCGTCTCGAGCTACTTTATTGCACCGGAGGAATTTGACCTGCCTCGTGTGCACAGGAAAGAGTTCGCAGGCGGCTCACCGGAGGACAATGCACGAATTGTCAAAGAGGTATTGCAAGGGAGGAAAGGTTCGAAGCGTGACATTGTCTGCTTGAATGCCGCGCCGGCCATGGTGGCGGGCCAAAAAGCGAAGACGCTCAAAGACGGCTACCGCCTTGCCCAGCACACGATCGACTCCGGTGCCGCGTCCGGAAAGCTAGACCGGCTCATTGCGTTTACCAAGAAAGCGTGATCTGCTCATGATCCTCGATCGTATTTTGGAACATAAGAAGGCGGAACTGCGGCATAAACAAAGCCGTACCTATCTGGCTGATTTAAAAGCAGCCATCCGTGATGCGCCGCCCACGCTTGGGTTTGCCGTCACGTTGGATGCGACCAAACCCGCGACAAGCCCGGCATTGATTGCGGAGGTGAAGAAGGCGTCACCGAGCCTGGGACTTTTGCGGGAAGAGTTCGCCGAGAAGTTTGATCATCTCGGGCTTGCGCGTATCTACCGAGAACAGGGCGCCTCGGCTGTATCAGTCTTGACCGACAAGGATTTTTTTCAAGGCGATCTCCGGTATCTGAAAGAGATTAAACAAGCGCTCCCGATCCCGGCACTTAATAAGGAATTCATGGTCGGCGATATTCAATTCTATGAAGCGCGGGCCCACTGCGCCGATGCGATCTTACTGATCGTGGCGGCATTGGAGCGACGGCAGCTGATCGACTTCTATGCATTGGCCAGCGAGTTGGGGATGGATAGCCTATTCGAGACGCACCATGAGCGAGAATTGGATAAGGTCTTGGAATGGATTCCTACTGCGAGGATGATCGGGATCAACAACCGGGATCTGAAGACATTCACGACTGACCTCAATGTGACGTTTCGTCTGGCGAAACGGATTCCATCGGACAAACTGATCATCAGTGAGAGCGGGATTCATAAGCGCGAGGATGTCCTCAAGCTGAATGAGGCCGGCATTCATGCCATGTTGATCGGAGAGTCCCTCATTCGTGCGGAGAACACGGCGGACAAAGTTCGGGAGTTGCTCGGTGTGAACTCTGCTAGTGGTCAGTCGGCCAAGGGTGCCTGAGATGAAGGTCAAAATCTGCGGAATCACGAACGCCGAAGATGCAGCAGTAGCAAGAACGGCTGGTGCGGATGCGCTGGGGTTTGTCCTGTACCGCAAAAGCCCACGCTATGTGGAGCCGGCTGTGGTGAAGGCCATTGTCGAAGGGCTTCCTCCGTTCGTGCTGCCAATCGGTGTCTTTGTGAATGAAGAGCCAGAGCGGGTGAGAGCGTTGATGGATGACTGTGGCTTGATGTTGGCGCAATTGCATGGCGATGAGTCAGCGCTTTATTGCCAACAGCTCGGTCGCCCCGTCCTGAAAGCGCTGCGGCTGAAGGATCGTTGGACCTTTCTGGCGCTGGCCGAATTCCAAGGGCGGGCGAATGTTCGAGGGTTTCTCATTGATACGTTTTCTGACCAGGCCTACGGCGGGACCGGGAAGACGGTCGATTGGACTTTGGCGCAGGAAGCGGCTCGTTCGACACCCATCATCTTGGCCGGTGGGCTGACTCCGGCCAATGTGACCGATGCGATCGCCCATGTGCGTCCCTACGGGGTCGATGTGAGCAGCGGGGTGGAGCTGAGTCCTGGCAAGAAAGACCACGAGAAGGTGAAGGCCTTTATTCAAGCGGTGAGGCTTGTGCCGGTCTGATCGCCGTAGCTATACTTCCTGCAGGCTGTTCAAAAACGCCGGCCAGCGAAGCCGCAGTGGGTAAGCTCGAATAGGCTCAGGTCGAGGTGAAGACTGACTAGAGCAGGTTGATTCGCTTAACCTGAACCTCAACCGTGACCTGCGTGAGGCTAAAGAAGTTGTTCAGCATACTGCGAGTGAGGAGGATCTGATTCCATGCCGATGTTACCAGATAGCCATGGCCGGTTCGGACCTTATGGGGGTCGGTATGTGCCTGAAACCCTCATGCCGGCGCTGTTGGAGTTGGAAGAGGAATACGCCAAGGCCAAGAAAGACCGTCGGTTCCAAGCCGATCTTGCCTACTATCTCAAACAGTATGTCGGGCGTCCGACGAGTCTCTATCGTGCCGACCGGCTGACCAAGAAATTGGGCGGGGCCAAGATCTATCTGAAACGGGAAGATCTCTGCCATACCGGTGCGCACAAGATCAACAACGCCATCGGGCAAGTGCTGCTGGCCATGCGCATGAAAAAACGCCGCATCATTGCTGAGACCGGCGCCGGCCAGCACGGGGTGGCCACCGCCACGGCGGCTGCGATGTTCGGGCTGGAATGTGAAGTCTACATGGGCACGGAGGATATGCAGCGTCAGGCGTTGAACGTCTTTCGCATGCGTCTGTTGGGCGCTAAAGTGACAGGTGTGGATGCCGGGAGCCGGACGTTGAAGGACGCCATCAGTGAAGCGATGCGCGATTGGACGACGAATGTGCGCACTACCCACTACATTCTGGGGTCAGTGCTCGGAGCGCATCCCTATCCGATGATGATCCGGGATTTTCAGGCGATCATCGGGAAAGAAGCGCGGAAGCAGATTCTGGCCGCAGAAGGAAAATTGCCGAGTTATCTAGTGGCCTGTGTCGGGGGCGGGAGCAATTCAATCGGGCTGTTCCATGCGTTTCTGGGTGATCGTACGGTGAAGATGGTGGGTGTCGAAGCCGGAGGGAGTGGGATTGTGAGCGGACAACATGCGGCACGGTTTTCCGGTGGGAAGCCCGGCGTCCTACAAGGAACCATGACCTATCTGCTTCAGGACGAGAATGGACAGATCAATTTAACCCATTCCGTGTCAGCCGGGTTGGATTACGCGGCGGTTGGACCGGAACACAGTTTGTATCATGACCAAGGCCGGATAGAGTACACCTATGCGACGGACACAGAGGCGCTGACGGCCTTTGATCTGCTGGCTCGAGAAGAAGGGATCGTGCCTGCCTTGGAAAGCGCCCATGCCATCGCCCATGTCATCAAGTTGGCTCCCAAGCTGAAAAAGTCGCAGGTGATCATTGCCAATCTGTCCGGCCGTGGGGACAAGGATGTTCAGCAAGTGGCCAGGATGCGAGGGGTGGAGTTATGAGCGGACGGTTGGAAAGCACGTTTCAACGATTACGTGACAAGAAAGAGAAGGCGCTCATTGCCTATCTCATGGCGGGGGACCCTGGATTGGCGGAGACGGAACAGCTGGTTGTGGCTTTAGAACAAGCTGGTGCCGATATCATCGAACTCGGTGTGCCTTTCTCCGATCCGATCGCAGACGGGCCTGTGATTCAGCAGGCGGCTGAGAGGGCGTTGAAGAGTGGAACGTCTCTGCGCAAGATTTTGGATTCCGTGAAGTCCCTCAGGCAGCGGACGGAGATCCCCATCGTTCTCATGTTGTATTATAACTCGATCCACGCCATGGGGTACGAGCCGTTTTGCACCGCAGCGAAGGATGCCGGTGTGGATGGACTCATCGTGCCGGACATGCCGCCGGATGAGGCGGGACCGCTCAAGCGGCCGGCCGATGCCGCCGGGCTCCCGCTTATCTTTTTGCTTGCCCCGACCAGCACGCCCAGCCGACGAAAGCTGGTGGCGGAAGAATCGCACGGGTTTGTCTATTACGTCTCGTTGACCGGGATTACCGGGGCGAAGCTCAGCAATGTGACGGATATCCAACAGAATGTGAAGAAGCTCAAGAAAGTCTCCGCATCACCAGTCGCCGTTGGCTTCGGTGTGGCGACGCCGGAGGATGCCGCGCGGGTCTCCAAAATGGCGGATGGCGTGATTGTCGGCAGCGCCATCGTGAAACGGATCGCATCTTACCAACAAGATCCCGGGATGGTCGACCACGTCGCCGAGTTTGTCCGATCGCTTAAAGCCGCCATGGCGCCAACCTAGCCAGCTCTCTTGTATAGACTCTTCGTTTCTTGTCCTCATGAGGGTGACGGTGTAAGATGGCGTTGATGAAGCAGCTGTGACGATTGTAGGCAGGGACATCATGAAGACAATCCTCCATACTATTGGTCCAGAGCAGCGAGAGGATCTGTTGGTGAAGCTCCGTTCTGAATTGGAACGGGTGTCTGGACTGCGCTTTGCCTATGTGTATGGGTCGGTGCTTGATGGGGACAGGATTCATGATGTGGATGTTGGTGTTTTTCTCGATCAGATGACTGTCGCGCAGCAGATGAACACGGCGGATGCGCTCTCGGTACAGCTCTCAGCCGCTGTGGGATTCCCTGTTGATATTCGGGTGCTCAATGAGGCGCCGCTTTCATTTCTCTACCATGTACTGAGAGGGCGGCTGGTACTCTGTCGAGATGAGACCTTCTTGACCGATCTGTTGGAAGATGTCGCCAGCCGTTACCTTGACCTTGCTCCGTTCCTCCGCAACGCCACGAAGGACGCCTTCGCCGCATGAGTCTGAATCCGGACCTCATCCGGGCACGGTGCACTGAAATCGACACATCATTGAGCCGGCTTGAAGAGATCGGCCGTCTATCTCGTGAAACCTTCCTCGCGAACCAAGATACCCGTGATGTAGCCTGCTATCGACTATTGATTGCGATTGAGGCTGCATTGGCCCTCTGCTTTCACGTGTCAGCGAAACGATTGCATCAGGTACCAGACGAATATGCGGGTTGTTTTACCGCGTTGGAGCGGGCAGGACTCATTCCTTCGGATCTTTCTAGCCGTTTGCAGCAGATGGCACGTTTCCGCAATCTGCTGGTCCACGTATATTGGAAGATCGACCACGGGCAGGTGTATGACGTCATCACAACTCGACTCGAAGACCTACGAGCGTTCCATTCCGCCATGGCTGGTCTGATCTAATCCAGCGGGAGGTCCCCGCCTGTAAAGGCGGGGGTGTGAGCAGGGTCCCGCGTCTTCCGGTAGACTGGGCTGCGTGAAACTGCACAAAGCGGCCCACACGGTCTACAAGACGCAGTACCACA
>JAOUGT010000086.1 GCA_029865485.1 Nitrospira sp. | reverse complement strand
CGTGAGCAAAACCTCAACCGAGAAGATGCCAGGGAACTGGTGGCGTCCTTCATTCTCTCACAACCGGCGATGCAGGCGAAAATGAGAGTGGTGGAGAGCCGTGCAGGAACCCATTGGGGACTCCTGCGCTGGTTTATCTTGCTCCAAGCGATTGCGGTCGCAATCGGATACTTCCTCTTTTTCAAAGATCAATGGTAGGCACCCAGCCGCAGGCCCCATTGTAATCGCGTTTTCATGCCTTGACGGGTAGAATGTTCCCGACTGTGGGGTGTGTCCTGCCGCTTTATCTCCATCCTGAGAACTTGCCGTGATCATTCCGGGGTTCGTCTTTACTGTCACCACAGCAACCGTGTTCTGCAGACTCTCACGCCATGGAGATCGGATTGCCGAACTGACCGGTTTGGGACGCTTGTGGGTCGGGGTGGTCTTGATGGCGGGTGCGACGTCTTTGCTGGAAATGTTCACGACCATGAGCGTAGGGCGGATGGAGACCCCAGATCTTGCGGCCGGCACCCTCTTTGGCTCCGGCATGAGCAACATGGTGACACTGAGACTCATCGTTCCTCTCTATCGTCACAAGCGAGTGTGGCAACAGGCGGCCTTCGGGCGTGCGCTCACGGCCTGTTGATCAATCGTCACGATGAACATCGGACAAATGAGGATCATCTACCGGGCGGAACGGCGGTTCAGGCTAATTGAACCGGATAGTTTGTTGATGATGATCGTCTAGGTTCTTGGGCTTTGGCTTCCGTTCCGCGGGTAATAAGAGACACATCAGCCATTCCTCACCGTCCCTTACCGCTCGCACGTTGCATTTGGCCACATGGCTCTCCGTTCACGTGGCATTGCGCCACAGCGACCAGCATAAAGATGCTCATAGTCAAATGGTAAGCATGGCATACACCCTGCTGGGACTATCCTAACGAGAAGGACGTTCTACCGATGGAAGAGAGACGACAGGTACCAAGCGAGACGAAGCGACTCCTAGCCTGGTATGCCAGGCTGGCAGATGCCCTGGCGGATGAACTCCAGACAGACCTCAATAGCGGCGTGCCCGTTGCTGATGCCACACGTCGGCAAGCGCAAGAAGGTGCCAACGAATTACCGGAAGCAGCACCTCCCTCATTACTGAAACTCTTTCTTGCACAATTCACGAGCCTCATCGTGTGGGTGCTGATCGGGGCGGCCCTTGTCTCCGGCTTGTTAGAGGACCGGATCGATGCCGCGGCGATACTGGCGATCGTGCTTTTCAACGGAGTGCTGGGGTTTGTGCAGGAATTCCGAGCCGAGCAATCCCTGGCGGCACTGCGCAAGTTGTCGGTCACGATGGCCCGCGTCATCCGTGGCGGCACGCTGCAGTCCATTCCCGCGCGAGAACTGGTGAGGTGAGACGTGGTCCTCCTTGAAGCAGGTGACCGTATCCCGGCTGATGCACGGCTGTTTTACACCACGAATTTCCAAACTCAGGAAGCTTCCCTCACCGGCGAATCGGCACCCGTACAGAAACAGGCGGAACGGCTTGAGGCAACCGAGGTCCCGTTGGCCGATCAGCGCAACATGGTCTTCATGGGTGCCGTGGCCGTCTCCGGAAAGGCCAGAGGGCTCGTCGTCGCAACCGGGCTGGGTACCGAATTGGGCCGGATCGCTGCCATGATTCAGAAGGCCGCTGAGGAAGAGCGCGCTGAGACGCCGCTGCAGCACCGGTTGGAACAATTTGGCCGTACGCTCTTGTGGATGGCGCTCGGCGTCGTCGCCATTGTGTTTGTGCTTGGCTCGCTTCGCGGGGAACCGTTGGTGGAGATGTTTCTAATCTCGGTGAGTCTTGCGGTGGCGGCTGTGCCCGAAGGGCTTCCCGCCGTCGTGACCATTACTCTGGCATTGGGTGTGACCAGGATGGCCAAACGACATGCATTGATTCGTAAACTTCCCGCGGTCGAGACGCTTGGTTCCGCCACGGTGATCTGTACAGACAAGACCGGCACATTGACGAAGAATGAAATGACGGTGACACGCGTGATCATGGACGACAGACGGTTCGAAGTGACGGGCGAGGGATATGAACCGGTAGGTGAAATCCGTGAGGCGTTAGGCGTCAGGCGATGGGTAGTGAGCAACCACAAGGGGGCGTCGCGCTCTCCACACCCCCCACCCCCCAGGTCTGCGACCTGGGCTGCAGCAGTTGTTGAAGGCGGCTGTCCTCTGTAACGGCGCGACATTGCAACAAGAGGATGGGGTTTGGAGGATCATCGGCGACCCGACCGAAGGAGCGTTGCTCGTGGCCGCAGCGAAGGCCGGTCTCACAAAGACTGAGCTAGAGGGGCGGGCACCGTTGGAGAGGGAACTTCCGTTCGATGCCGAGCGGAAAATGATGACGATCGTCCGCCGAACAGAGCATGGTCCGGTGGTGTACAGCAAAGGAGCGCCCGATGTTTTACTGACACGTTGTGCAGCACGTCTCACCGTGGATGGACGGACTGAGGTGCTGGACGACGAGCACCGGCGGCTGATCGGCGCAGCTAACGCGTCGTTAGCCCAACAGGCTCTCCGTCTCCTGGGCGTTGCGTGTAAGCCTCTTGGCCAATTGATGGGTACAGACCAAGAAGTGGAGCGTGACCTAACTGTTCTCGGGCTCTTTGCGATGAAAGATCCCTTGCGGTCCGAAGCGACAGAGGCGGTGCGGCTCTGTCGGCAAGCCGGCATCAGAACCGCGATGATTACCGGCGATCACAAGGAGACAGCGGTTGCCATCTCCCGTGAGTTAGGTCTGCACCGCAGTGACGAAATGGCCTTGTCCGGGGCTGAGCTTGATGGCCTGACGGACGAGCAATTGGCGCAACAAGGCGAGCGCGTGACGGTGTATGCCCGGGTGTCTGCTGAACACAAGCTCCGAGTCGTCCAGGCCTGGAAGCGGAACGGGGCGATTGTCGCGATGACCGGTGATGGGGGCAACGATGCACCGGCGGTCAAAGCCGCTCATATCGGTGTGGCCATGGGGCTTGCCGGCACCGATGTGACCAAGGAAGCCTCGGACATGGTGGTGACGGATGACAGCTTTGCCTCGATTGCCGCCGCAGTCGAAGAAGGTCGGGGCATTATTGACAACATCAGGAAGACAGTGCATTTCCTCCTGTCGTGCAACGTGAGTGAGGTGCTCGTGATGTTATTCGCGACTCTGTTCGGTTTGCCGCTGCCGCTCCTGCCGATTCAAATTCTTTGGATGAACCTGGTGACGGATGGCTTTCCTGCCCTCGCGCTGGCGGTCGACCCGAAAGCCCAGGATTTGATGCAGCCGCCGCCTCGGCAAGCCCAGGCGCGCTTACTGGACGGTGGCAGGCTGTGGACCATCGCCGGTGAAGGTCTGATGTTGGCGGTCATTGCCCTTGGCGCCTTTTCGTATAGTCTGTTTGTCTGGCAACAGCCGATCGATCAGGCTCGGACGGTGACCTTTACCGTGATGGTCGCTGCTCAGCTGGTCCATGCCTTTAATTGCCGGAGCGATCGCTGGTCGTTATTCCATGTGGGGGCGACGACCAACCATGTCCTCATCTGGGCGGTGGTGGCTTCACTGGCTCTACAAGTCGGCATTCTCACCATTCCGTTCGTGGGGCCTATCTTTAAGGTTGCCCCCTTGCCAGTAGAGGATTGGGAACTGATGGTGGCCATGGCGCTGCTCCCACTGGTCATCGTTGAAGGGGGCAAGTAGGTTCGCCGGCAAACGGCATCAGAATCATCTGTTGCTAGGGTGTGAAAGGGCCATGAGCTCGTAGGCGAGAGGAGGTCGCGGGGTTTGATGATAAGGACTTCCTAGGTGAACAGCTATGGGACAGTACTCGTGACAGCGTACCCTAGCACTACCGCTCTGCCGCAAGATCAGAGGAAGAATTCCTGGTTCTCTGCAGGAAGAGGTGTATCCAAATGGCGAGAATATCGTATTCCGAACCACCATTTCTTGGTCGAAAAGGGGAGGGATTGCAGAAAGCTGAAAAGATGAATTACCGTATGGGTGGAAATATTTAACCAGAAGAAGAGTAAACGCTGTTCTTTTACTAGAGTAGGGATGTTGGGAACAACGGACAAATCCAGCGCTCGGAACAAGTATTTGTCCAATGCTTTCTACGTATCAACGCGGGCACAATAGGTATAGCGACGATGCAAAATACGCTCAGGAAGAGCCACATAATGGCTGATCGGACAGCAACGGTAAGCCGCCTGGAAGAGGTGGTTGCGACGTCGGATGAGTTCGATCGGGTCGTGGCGCAGGCCTTGCCGGTTCTGTTGGATCGGGCGGCGGGGTACACGAAGCGATTCTTGCGCGAAACCGGCCAATGGAACGACGATATCGAGCATGAAAAGTTTGCGCTGCGGTGGGGATCTGAATACCTGGAACGCTTTCTCGTCTGTGGACGAACAGAGGTTCCGTGCCGACCGTTGTTCCTGTTTGATTCGTTAGTGGCGAAGCAGCATAGCAAACCGGAACCGTTTTGCTATCATCCCGATCTTCTCAAGCCGCTTGGGCGATTTCTTGATGGGTTGGTTGCGCGTGCGGTGGTCAGTCGAGACGCCTTGATTGCGTTGTACCATCACTCCTATGGATGGGGGGCAGGGGATGTCATCGTCGTGACCGGGCTCAATGGGCTGGAAAGCCAGCGCATTTATAAGAATTTTCGTCGATGGCGTGAGAGTGGCTGGCAGCGCACGATGGATGAGATGGGCTTGACGAAGACGGAGCTGGCGGGGTTAGAGGATCAGCGACAACGCCACCGGCAGCGGTTCAATAGCGAAGCCGAGCGGCTGATCCGTGTGGCGCAGGGGCATTACCGAAAGAGCGAACCGGACCACTATCCTTGTTTGTCGCGATCTCAGTGGGGCGAGATGTTTTCTCAGGGATACGGATGTGATTACCGGATTTGGCATTTGGCACTCTGCTTGGATTGCATGCAGACGGCCTGGGGATTGGGATCCAATGGGTCGTCAGCCGGTGAAAAACCGCGCTTGGAATTGCAGGTGCGACCGTAGAGGGCGAGCATCCTGCCCCACGGTGATCGTGCGCCTGTAGAAGTGTTCAAATCGAAAGAGGAGCGAGGGAGGATATATGGGTCAGGAAGAGGATCTGGAAGTCTATCGATCGCAACTCCTGGAATCGATTACCGAACATCCCAACCGTTCGGCTCGTGACCTAGTTGATCCGATACAGGTGTATGTCAACGAACGGCGTGTGGGTGAACTCAAAGGCGCGGAGACCGAGGCAACATTGAGCGTTCACGGTGTCGATCATATTGAAACGGTGCAACTTCGCACCGAAGATGGCCGACTGCTGGGCGGACTGGTTGCTCCCGAGTCCGGGTTCCGGACGAACCGGGTGCAGCTGTTCGCCGATACAGTCGAGCTCTGCGTTCAAAATACGATGCAGGGCGGATCGCTCAGTGCGGTGTTCATTCCGACCCCAGGTTTCTGGAGTCGAATCAGGACCATCCTCGCCGACTTTGCAGAGAGACGGATGGTTAGGCGTCCGGAGGCTGCGGTGGCGTATGGCATGCGCACGGTGGCCTTTACCCAAGCACTCTTGGCGGTTGCCGTCGTCGGGTTGGTGGCTGACCGAGTCATGGTTTGGACCACGCCTGAGCAGGCCGTGGCACCCACAGTGCAGGCAGAAGCCCTTCGTACGGCGTCCATCGCCGAAATCGAACAGCTGGCGAAACAACTCGGTGAGTTGAGGATGATGCAAACGAAGGTCGGAGAAGCGCTTCAGTCTCAAGAGAAGGGGATGACCCTGCTTCACCAAACTATGGCCAGACTCTCATCGACACAAGAATCTGTGGCCTCCAGCGTCGTGATGGTGAAAGAGGAGATGGAGAAGAGACAGGAAGGCCCTGAGCATGAAGCCGATCGTCCAGCCCAGCTTCCTCCCGGCAGGGGAGTAGTAGATCAAGAGCAGTTTGAAGTGGCGATCCACGGTCTTGCTGCGGATAACGATCGCTTATCCAAGCAAATAGCCGGTCTGGAAGAGCACAACCGAACGCTGACCGCCAAATTGCAATTGGCGCTCGCGCACGTGGCGAAAGCTGTTGAACAGAATTCGGAACGCGTGGTAGCGCGCGAAGCCGATACGGCGAGAAAGCATCAACTGTTGCCGGTCGCTGATAGTCGTCAGAACATGCAGGCGCAGCCGTTTCTCTTTTGGGTCACCTTCAGCGAAGGCACTACTCAAGAGACCATCGATCAGTGGGTCAATGGGATGAAAGGTCACAAAGGAGTCATCAACGAAGGCTGGCAAGAGGTACAGATCCTTCCCCCCCCAGTCCCGCCCGATCTCTTCTTGGAGCAGATCAAAGGGGACAAAATCATCAAAGAGGCCAGACTCAATCACTAGGTCGGGATCCGTCAGTGGTCGTAGGGTTGAATTCTCATAGCGACTGTCTGGCGGTCAACCATGAGAGTGACGGGGAGTCAAGTGATCCCAGAGTGGACATATTGGTGCTGAGCTCATGAACTTTTGTCCGTTGAGTCTGGAAAGACGTGCTGAGTAACATGACGCTCATGAGTGATGGGAAACGGCGTTGAATTTTCGGTTTATGGACACGAATAACAGATCAAGATTTTATAGACAGTCAATCCAGTCTCTATTCACCTCACAAATTGACGGATGACTCAGTCATCTCGTCGATAATCTAGCGTAAGGAAGGACAAGACATGAGAATCGCACAGGTGTCACCGCTGTGGGAAAGCGTTCCGCCCAAGCTGTATGGGGGGACCGAGCGCATTGTGTCGTACATTACAGAAGAGTTGGTCGCGATGGGGCATGATGTGACACTGTTCGCCAGCGGCGATTCGGAAACCAGTGCCAAGCTTGAGGCGATTTGCCCCCAGGCGTTGCGGCTGAACACCGGAATTTTCAACCGCGATGCCCCACTGATTATGCAGCAGGAGCGAGCGCTTGGCGTGCGCGGCAACTTCGACATCGTGCACTCTCATCTCGATTTTCTTGGGTTTCCGGTTGCACGTCGCAATGCGGTTCCGATGGTGACCACCTTGCATGGTCGCCTGGATCTCCCGGAGCTGGAGCCGGTCTTTCGCGAGTTCATCGAAATGCCTCTCGTATCCATTTCCGCCTCCCAGCGCCGACCGCTCCCTTGGGCCAATTGGGCTGGCACCATCCACCATGGACTGCCACGCAGCCTCTACACATACCATCAGAAGAGTGACGGGTATCTGGCGTTTCTGGGCCGTATCTCCCCTGAAAAGCGCCCTGATCAGGCGATTGAAATCGCCAAGCGCTCCGGTATTCCGTTGAAAATGGCCGCAAAAGTCGATCCTGCCGATCGGGTGTACTTCGAGGCCGCGGTTGAACCCTTGCTTAAACACCCGTTGATCGAATTCGTCGGGGAGATATCCGATGCGGAAAAGAACGACTTTGTTGGAAATGCGATGGCATTGGTTTGTCCATATGATTGGCCGGAACCATTCGGTCTGGTTTTGATTGAAGCCCTCGCCTGCGGAACGCCGGTGTTGGCGTATCGACGGGGATCCATTCCGGAAATCATTGATCATGGGGTGACCGGTTACGTGTGTGAAACCCTGGATGAGATGGTTGAGGCGGTGGGACAGGTGCCCCTCCTCGAGCGTCGGCGCTGTCGGTCGGCGTTCGACGAGCGGTTTACGGCCAATCGGATGGCGCGTGACTATGTCGCGTTGTATGAACGGATCCTTGAGGGCGTGGCCGTGCAAGCTGCGGCGCATAAAGTGAACGGAGGGAGCCGAAATGTCTGATGCAGCCGTTGACTCTCGAGAGGCCCAGCCTACGTCTCGCCTTGGGCATGGGTGGGAGTTACTGAAGACGAGAAATTTTGGATTTCTGTTCGCGGGTCAGACGATCTCTCAGATCGGCGACAGTCTCAACAAGGTGGCGCTGCTCTGGTTTGTCTACGACATGACTGGGTCGGCGCTCAAGATGACGGTGGTGGGGTTGCTGCAGACGCTTCCGCCCTTGCTGTTTGGGCCGCTGATCGGTGTCTATTTAGATCGCGTCCAAAAGAAACCGGTCATGATTGGCGTGGATCTGCTCCGCACCTTGATGGTGCTCCTGATTCCGCTGCTCTATGCGATGGGGGAGTTAACGCTCGACCGGCTTTATGTGTTGGTATTTGCCACTGCAATTTTTTCAACGGTCTTTGGGCCGGCTTTGACCTCCGCTGTTCCGCTGATCGTGGCAAAGGACCGATTGGTGGCGGCCAACGCCCTCATGCAAACCACAACGAACGTGGGATTGCTTGTTGGTCCAGCCGTGAGCGGCCTTGGGATTGCCCTGATTGGGGCGCAAAACGTGTTGTATGTAGATGCCGCGACGTTCTTTTTCTCGGCGCTGTGCTTGTTCCCCATTCAGGTGCATGAAACGTTTACCCATGGCCGTGTAGCCGGCAATGGATTGACGGATGGTATTGCCAGTGACTTACTGGCCGGTTTCCGGTTCGTCTTTGTCGAACAAAAGACGGTCATGATGCTGATGTTGACGGCGACGTTGTATAGCGTTGGCATCAGCGCCTTCATTTTTCTGCTGCCGGTTTTTGCGAAGGAGGTCTTGGGTGTGGGCCCGGTCCAACTCGGTTGGTTGTGGTCGGCTCTTGGCGTGGGGATGTTGCTGGCGTCTCTCGGTCTGACGTCTATTACGCAGGGAGATGTCTCGTGGCGCCTTCGGTTTATGTCGGGCGCGCTCGCGATCGGAGGGCTTGCGGTTGCGGCGCTTGGGTTCCTTGATGCTCCGGTGGCGGCCGGGGCGCTGATCGCAGTGATCGGAGGCAGCACGGCCATGTTTACCCCGCTGGTGTGGACCATGCTTCAGGAGTTGACGCCAACGCACCTTCTCGGTCGAGTCTTTACGAGCTTCGCCACGGGAGGGATGGCCGCATCGATGGCCGGAATGGCTGGGTTCGGATGGGCGGCTGATACGATTGGTCCGGCGACCTGTCTCGGAGGCATCAGCCTTATTTTGCTCATGACCGCTGCGAGTGCGTGGTTGTTCAGTTTCTACAAATCACACGAGCAGAGCCTGGTTGTTCCCTCGCGCGGCTCCTTTGCTGCGTAGCAGATTGCCGCCATCTCGTCATACCGCCGCGAACACTCGCCAAGATCGTCATCTGAAACGTCAGAAGCCCCCCTGAGATTCAGGGGGGCTCAGAGCTCCATGTAGATGACAGAAGACTGAGAGCGGGTTACAATGCCTCGCGACACTCCACAGATACACTCACGGGAATGAGCCCAGGGGGAGGGCTTGCGTTATGGCCATGAGATGTCGATGGTTGATTGTTCTCGGTCTGTTCATCATCTGGCCGATAGGGGCACGCTCGCAAGCCTCCGATGCGCATGACAAGGAGGGCCTATCGGAAAAACCGGCCTCCGGCTCGTCCCAACCACCAGCGGTCCCTGCAGCGAAGAGTGAGGCGGCGACCGAGCACAAAACCGAGCACAAAGAGGTTGTGCCGGAAAAGCCGGCATTACGACAGCAACCGTCACCGGCCTCTTCCGACGCCCAACCCACGCCGCACAAGTCGCCTGCGGAATCCAAGCCGACATCTCTTCCCACTACGCCGACCAAGGCAGAATCATCGACGGATCGCAAGGAAGGCACGCTGGAAAAGATTCCAACACGTCCCTCTTCCTCGACCGTCACAGAGGGCCATGGCACTTCTCCCAAACCGTCAGGAGAGACCAAGTCGCAAGGACAACCTGCGCCGGCAATCAAGGCCGATCTCCAACCTTCTGCTGATATCGACCTCAAAGAAAAGGAAACAACTGCGAAAAAGCCAATGGGGTCACTGATCCTCTCTGTTAAACTTGCTCTCATGGGAGATTTACGCCTGTTCCATTATGAGATCGAGGTTGAGGATGACAAACAGGTGGTGACACTGACCGGGCGGGTCTCAAATGAAGAAGAGAAGGCTGCGGCCACGGAAGTTGCGCAGGCGGTGAGTGGGGTGAAAACCGTCACCAACAAGCTCATCGTGGAAAAAGATCTGGCCAAAACTTTGCTCAAGAAGCAGGATGAAATCCTCACGCTGCTCATCAAGGAACGCTTCGCGAAAAGTGCGACCTTGAAATCGGCAAACTTCGATGTGAAGACAGAAGAAGGCATCGTTCAGCTCAATGGAACGGTTCGTTTTCAGGTCATTGCCCTCGAGGCTGCTGAGGCGGCTCGGCAGGTGCCGGGAGTTCGTGCCGTGAATACGGAGAAGATACGGCTGGAGGGTGAGAGCTAATGCAGAGCCCTCCCGGCTCCTTGGCCTGCGCCGCCTCCACAGCCGAGAATGCGGACGGCATCTCGGTTGCGTCTCGACCGCTGCTCCTGACCCGGGATTTCGGATTTGTTTGGTGGGGACAACTCATTTCTCAAATAGGAGACGGCGTCTCCAAGCTTGCTCTTTTGTGGTTTGTCTATGCGGTCACTGGATCACCGCTCAAGACGTCCATCATTGGACTGCTGCAGACGATTCCCCCGATCATCCTCGGACCGATCATCGGTGTGTATGTCGACCGACTCCCGAAGAAAGTCCTGCTGATCACCAGCGACGTATTACGTGCAGTATTGATTGGATTGATTCCGTGCCTCATTCCCGTTGAATCGTTTACCGTGTCGGTGCTTTACTTGCTGGTTCTCTTGCATGCGATCGCCACAGCGGTATTCGGTCCGGCGATGACAGCCGCCATTCCGGCGTTTGTCCCCCAAAAGCAATTCACAGCCGCCAATGCTCTACTGCAGGGCACGACGAGTCTCGGTATTATCTTCGGTCCAGCACTCAGCGGCCTAGGCATTGCCGCGTATGGATCTCAAGAAGTGCTCTGCATCAATGCCGCAACCTACTTGATTTCAGCCGCATGCCTCGCACTGGTTCGTTTCCAACACACGGTAGTGACTAGTTCTTCCACGGGGACGCGAGCGACCATGTTGCAAGATCTGATCGAAGGGTTTCGCTATGGCGTGGTCACGAAACCGGTATTGTTGCTCTTGACCGGGACCGCGGCTCTCTATTCGTTCGGGACCAGCGCGCTGACGGCTCTCTTTCCTGTATTCGCCAGGAAGATGCTTGGACTGGGACCGGTCGAGGTCGGCTATCTGTGGTCGGCGCTCGGTATCGGATTGCTCCTGACGTCCATCGGATTGTTATGGGTGACCGACCGCACGGTCAAGGATCGCATGCGACTGATTATGGCTGCGAGCGTGTTGAGCGGTCTCGCTCTGAGTGGGTTGACCTGGACGCTGGATCCGTATGTCGCCGGCATTCTTATGGGACTGATCGGATGTGGGATGGGAGCTTTTACGCCGATCGCGTGGGGGATCATTCAGGAGATGGCGCCGAGTCACATGATTGGGCGAGTCTTAGGACTCTACGGGACGGGTGCCATGACCGCCGCGATCGGCGGAATCTCCGTGTTTGGCTGGATCACAGAACAGCAGGGTCCCGAAACCGGAATCCTTGGAATCGGTCTTGTCCTGATGGTCACTGCGTTAGTCGCCACGCGGATGAGTCGAGCTAGTGTCGAGTATGAAGGGAACCGTTCATGAACGATATCATTCGATGGAACGATCAATACTATATCCTTGCATCATCGTCGCTGGCTGATGGCCGAACAGAAGTTTTGAAACATGGAGAGACCTTCGCCGTGTTCGATCGGTACGGCGATATTCATCACGCGCTCTCCGGTCCGCAGGGTCTCTACCATGAAGGGACGCGTTTCCTGTCCAGATTCGAATTGTCGCTGCAGGCGCAACGGCCGATGCTCCTCAGTGCAACCGTGAAAGAAGATAATGCCCTCCTCACCGTCGATCTGACCAACCGGGACCTGATCGTGGACGGGCAACGGCGCGTAACGCGTGGTGTGCTCCATGTCTGCCGAACACGGTTTCTCTGGCATGGGACCTGTTATGAGCGTATCCGTGTCCATAACTATGGGGCCACGAAGTTCCCTCTCTCGCTGACCTTCACGTTGGAGGCGGATTTCGCCGATCTTTTCGAGGCGAGAGGCCGGCAGAGGGAGCGTCGCGGATCGCGGCTCAAGACCGTTCATTCCAAAACCGGACTGGTGTTTGGGTATAAGGGACTCGATGAGACGATCCGCCGTACTTCTATCCGGTGTTCTCCAGCCCCGAAACAGGTCACGGACGATGGCTTCGTAATCGAATCGCGTATTTCTCCGCATACGGATGTGACATGGGAGATCGCCATTGCTTGTGAAATCCAACCGAAACGTCACCAAGTAGTGCTTACCTATGACCGGGCGTATGGAGAGGCAAATCGAGCGTTACGACGCGACAAGACCGGTGACGCCCATGTCTACACGGCGAATGAGCAATTCAATCACTGGTTGAACCGCTCCCTCTCTGATCTTCACATGCTGATCTCCGAGACTCCACAGGGGCTCTATCCCTATGCCGGCGTCCCTTGGTTCAGCGTGCCGTTCGGTCGGGATGGCATCATCACAGCGCTGCAGATGCTGTGGATGAATCCACTATTTGCTCGAGGGGTTCTCGGGTTTCTCGCTGCGACACAGGCGACGGACGTTCGACCTGAGCAGGATGCAGAACCGGGAAAGATTTTGCATGAGACGCGCCAAGGGGAGATGGCGGCGTTGGGCGAGATTCCCTTTGGGAAATACTATGGCAGCGTCGACTCGACGCCGCTCTTCATTGTCCTGGCCGGTGCCTACTATGAACGCACCGGTGATCGCACCTTTCTCCGCGCGCTCTGGCCGCATATCCAACAGGCCCTGCAGTGGATCGATCAGTACGGCGATCCTGGAAGCATAGGATTTACCACGTATGCTCGGCAGTCTGACCATGGACTGGTCCATCAAGGATGGAAAGATTCTCATGATTCTGTCTTTCATGCCGATGGAACGACAGCAAAAGGACCCATTGCGCTGTGCGAGGTCCAGGCCTATGTGTATCGGGCGAAACAAGCGGCGTCAGCGATCGCGAGGGCGTTGGGAGATAGCGATCACGGTGATCGGTTGTTGAAGGAAGCCGACTCATTGCGTGAACGGTTCGAGCGTGCCTTCTGGTGTGAAAAGCTTGGCACCTACGCCTTGGCCTTGGATGGGCGGGGGCGCCCCTGTCGTGTGCGTACCTCGAATGCCGGCCATTGCCTTTATGGCGGCATTGCTGGGCAGGAGCGCGGGGCACGCACCGCCCGCAGCCTCTTGCGTGAAGACATGTTCAGTGGATGGGGGATCCGCACGCTTGCAACCTCGGAGGTACGATACAATCCCATGTCCTATCACAACGGGTCTGTATGGCCGCATGACAATGCGATCATTGCAGCGGGTATGGCGGCCTACGGATATAAAGAAGGGGCGATGAAGATTCTCACCGGACTCTTCGACGCCAGTCTGTTTCTCGACCTCCATCGGATGCCCGAGTTATTTTGTGGATTCTCGCGGCGCGATGGGGAAAGCCCTACCCGCTATCCCACCGCTTGTTCCCCACAAGCGTGGGCCGCAGGGGCCGGGTTTCAGGCGTTGCAGGCATGCCTGGGGTTAGAGATTGATGGGACTCGACGCCTCGTGCGGTTTGTGCGTCCAGTCCTTCCGCCGTTTCTGGAACGGGTGGAACTGCGGAACCTCACGATAGGAGCGGCCAGCCTTGACCTTGTGCTTGATCGCCATGAGAACAAAGTGGCCCTAACGGTTGCACGTCGAACCGGTGAGGTCGAGGTCGTCCTCATTG
>JAOUGT010000275.1 GCA_029865485.1 Nitrospira sp. | reverse complement strand
TTCCGGTAATTGCCCATTTCCTTTTCTGCTGCGCTGATTCAAGTGACAATATGCCGACAGTGCTCAAAAGTAAGGAGGGGTGTGTCCGATGCAGACTGTCGTGTTGCTGGTGATCTCGAACATCTTCATGACCTTTGCCTGGTATGGGCACTTGAAGTACAAGGACTCGCCTTTGTGGATGGCGATTGTCGTCAGTTGGGGGATCGCGTTTTTTGAATACTGTCTGCAAGTGCCGGCCAATCGGATCGGGCACTATGAATTCACGGCAGCCCAGCTAAAGACCATTCAGGAAGCTATTACCTTGGTGGTGTTTTGTGTATTTTCAGTTCTCTATTTGAAGGAGCCGCTGAAGTGGAACTATCTGGTTGGCTTCGGCATGATGGTTGGGGCGGTGTTTGTCATTTTCAAAGAATGGTGATGGTCGATTCATGCCACCATAGGCCTATCTAAGCTGCAGTCTCCCTTCGCAAGCCAGGCAGACCATCACAATCCTTTCCTCTATCGTATCTCCGTACTTCCGCTTGCAGCTCACCCGGTAGCTCACTAAAATACGGTCCACTTTATCCTGCTCGTCGAGCGAAGGGGGACATTGGTATGCCAAAGGCAAAGAAGTCAGAGTCCAGTGCAGAGACCGAAAAAGAGACGAAGCAGTCCGCAACGCCTGCAGCGACCACCATGCCGACATCAGAAGATTTCGAAAAGCTGGGTGTCTTTTACATGGGGCGGCCATATGATCTCGCCACCAAACAGGCCAAGCCGGGGTGGCTCCTGTACGACTCGAAAGACCTCGTCACGCATGCGGTCTGCGTCGGCATGACCGGCAGCGGAAAGACGGGACTCTGTTTGGCATTGTTGGAAGAAGCGGCGATCGACAATATTCCCGCGATCATCATCGACCCCAAGGGTGACCTCGGCAATCTGATGCTGACGTTTCCCGGCTTGAAGGGTGAGGACTTCCAGCCTTGGATCAATGAAGACGATGCACGCAAAAAAGGGCTCGCCCCCGCCGACTATGCCCAGGCGCAAGCGGAGTTGTGGGCCAAAGGCCTCGCCAGTTGGCAACAGGATGGCGCCAGGATTCAGCGTCTCAGGGACGCGGCGGATGTAGTGATGTATACGCCCGGCAGCAACGCCGGGTTGCCGGTGTCTATTCTGAAGTCGTTTTCGGCGCCGTCGGCTGATGTGCTTGAGGATGCAGAACTCCTGCGCGAGCGGATCAGTACGACCGTCACGAGTCTACTCGGTTTGCTCGGGATCGAAGCCGATCCCATCCAGAGCCGCGAGCATATTCTCTTGTCCACGATTCTCAACCAGACCTGGGAGAAGGAAGAGGACCTTGATCTCGCATCATTGATCCAAGCGATTCAAACGCCGCCGGTCTCAAAGATCGGCGTGATGGACGTCGATTCCTTCTTTCCCTCGAGAGATCGTTTCGCCCTTGCGATGAAGTTGAACAACCTGCTCGCAGCCCCAGGCTTCCAGGCCTGGCTTGAGGGGGAGGCGCTCGATATTCAGTCGATCATGTATACCCCGGCAGGTAAACCGCGCTTGGCCATTTTCTCCATCGCGCATCTGAACGATGCCGAACGCATGTTCTTCGTCACGTTGCTCCTGAGCCAGATGGTCGGCTGGATGAGGGCACAATCAGGGACGACCAGCCTGCGCGCGCTCCTCTACATGGATGAAATCTTTGGCTACTTCCCGCCGGTGTCGAATCCGCCGTCCAAGTTGCCACTGATGACCCTCTTGAAGCAGGCACGCGCGTTTGGACTCGGGGTGGTGCTCGCCACGCAGAATCCCGTCGATCTCGACTACAAAGGGTTGGCCAACACCGGCACCTGGTTTATCGGACGATTGCAGACAGAGCGAGACAAGGCGAGGGTGCTCGAGGGCTTGGAAGGCGCGTCGAGCAGCGCCGGGAAGAAATTCGATCGAGGCCGCATGGAGCAAACACTCGCAGGCCTCGGCAATCGGATTTTCCTGATGAACAACGTGCATGAGGACGAACCGGTCGTATTTGAGACACGCTGGTGCCTGTCCTACCTTCGTGGCCCGCTCACCAGAACGCAGATCAAACAGCTGATGGACCCAGTGAGAGGTAAGGGGGTAGGAGTGAAAGGCGAGGGGAAAGAGAAATCCGCTGCTTCGCCTCACGCCTCGGACCTCACGCCTGCATCACGTCCCATGCTGCCTCCGGAGGTCCCGCAGCATTTTGTGCCGCTGCGCGGTTCGAAACCGGATGGGAGTGAGTTGGTCTATGTCCCCATGCTGTTGGGCGTCTCACAGATCCGTTTCTCTGATTCCAAAAGTGGGATCGATACTACTCAAGACTTGGCGCTGATGACGGCGATGACCGACGGTGCTGTGGCAGTGGATTGGGATAAGGCGGTGGCGGCGGATCTGGCGGTAGCCGACCTTGAGCGGGAGCCCTCAGAGAAGGCGCAATTCCTGGCCGTGCCGACCAGTGCAGGCAAGGCCAAAAGTTATGCCGACTGGACCAAGGAGTTCAGTGGCTGGTTGTTCAGGACGCAGAAAATCGAGCTATTGCGGAGTCCTACCACCAGGGACGTCTCGAAACCAGGGGAGTCGGAGCGGGATTTCCGTGTAAGGTTACAACAAACCGGTCGGGAACAACGAGACAAGGCCGCCGATGCGCTTCGGCAAAAATATGCCCCGAAGATCGCCGCGCTTCAAGATCGGATCAGGCGGGCTGAATTACAGAAGGAAAAACAACAGGCCGAATCACGGTCGAGCCAAATGCAGGCCGCCATTTCTGTCGGCGCCTCGATCCTCGGGGCCTTTATGGGTCGAAAAACGATCAGTGCGACCAACATTGGCCGGGCCACGACGGCCATTCGCAGCGCCGGACGGGTGATGAAAGAATCGAAAGATCTCGGGGCGGCCGAGGAAAACGTGGCAGCACTCCAGCAGCAGCAGGCCGATCTCGAAGCGCAATTCACATCCGAGAGCGATGCACTCGCGGCGGCCACCGATCCGTTGAACGAAAAACTCGAAACCCTCTCCATCAAGCCCACCAAGGCCAATATTGCCGTCAAACTGGTGGCCCTCGCCTGGACCCCGCATTGGCGGGACGGCCAAGGGGCGCTTGTATCTGCAGGGCAATAGGGCCATAGTTAGTTCGAGAGGAGTTGACGGCTCCCAACCGTCACTCATAGGTCTGACCTGTTCTCACCGCCAGCCGTTCTCCTCTTGGTCCGTTCCGACTGCAAGGTTACGCAGCAAAGCACGAATCGTAGAAAAGGTGTTGCCATGCGGAACACTGACCTGAACGTCCGTCTCGGTAAGCGCACTCGCTTGCGTCACGAGGGGAGCGCAAGCGAGGCGACATTCCGTACCATTTTCGAGCAGGCTGCTGCGGGCATCGAACAGATTGAAACAGCGACAGGCCGATTTGTCCGGGCCAACCGACGGTACTGCGAGATTGTGGGTCTGTCGAAAGCGAAATTGCTGGCCACCACGTTCATGGGTGTCATGAATGAGGACGATCTGCAGGGCGACCTCCGAAACATGAATCGGCTCAGGTTAGGCGACACTCGTTCCTTCTCCATGGAGAAACGGTTGGTCCG
>JAOUGT010000274.1 GCA_029865485.1 Nitrospira sp. | reverse complement strand
TGAACGGATCGCACGCGCCGGTTTCATGAATATGAACCGCATGACGACCCGGATTGAGCTTGCTCGCGGGATTGCCTTCCAGCCTCAATTTGATGCGGACGCGCCCTTCGTACTCTTCATACAAGTCTGCTTCGCCGATAATGCCTTGCCCGGCGATAGCGGCGTAGGCCTGAAGCTTCGTATCACGCTTGCCCGTGTAATAATGCGTGCAGCCGGTAAGCAGCGCCGGTGCAACGACGAGCAGCATGACGATAGACAATATGTTCATCGAAGACTCCCTTCTAGCAGGCTGCGGAAAAACCAGTTTGGCTGGATATAGCTACCACAGACAGCCTGGTGTGAGACGGCCCTGAACACCCCGGCAGGATGCGCAAAAAGGCCTTCCAGCAAGGCCGCAGCGAGCGAAGAGGCGAATCGTACTCTGTCCCGTACGTTGAGCCTCTGAGGGACGCGAGAACGCCGCTGGCGGACTTTTTCCGCATCCTGCTAGATGGGTCACCTGACGATCCGCTTTCCCTGATCCACCACGGTCTCCATGGCTTCCTTGGCCTCGGACGCTAAGGTGGAGGCCTGTTCCTTGACATCTTCCGCTAGATTCTGAAGTTGCCGCCGCGTATAGGAACCGGAATGGGGCGCGAGCAGCAACCCCGCCACCGTACCGATCGCCAACCCGGCCAACAACATGACCGTCACCTCCCCGCATCGACATTCCTGTTGCATGGGTCCCTCCTGTTACGATCTCGTGCATATCCTGTTGTTCCCGTATGCGGACTCACCCCACTTACTCAATTTCCTGCAGCGTGAGCGTCACCTGACGCGACCGCCCCTCCCGCACGACCTCGACCATCACGACGTCACCGACCTTGTGACGATCGAGAATCGTCAACAGACCGTCGACGGTCCTGACAGCTTCACCATCGATCGCCGTCACGACGTCTCCTAGCGAAATCCGCCCGCCACCCCCTGAACGAAGTCCCTTCAGACCGGCGAGATCGGCCGGTCCACCAGGCTCCACCTGTCGGATGACGACTCCGTGCACGTCCCACCGAGCAGTGGTCGTGTCGGGGATCACCGAGACTCCGACCCCCGCTCTGATGACTTTCCCATGCCTGATCAACTGGGGGACGATCCGGTTGATCATATCGACCGGCACCGCGAACCCAATCCCGGCAAAGCCGCCGCTGGGGCTGACGATCTGGGTATTGATCCCGATGAGCCGTCCCGCACTGTCCAGAAGCGGTCCGCCTGAATTTCCAGGATTGATCGCCGCATCTGTCTGGATCACCCCCTCGATCGTGCGGCCCGTCATCGACTTGATCGTCCGTCCGATCGCACTCACGATACCGGTCGTCAGCGTATGATCGAGGCCGAAGGGATTCCCGATGGCCAGCACCTTTTGCCCCACCTTCAAATCACGGGAACTTCCGATCGAGATCGGAACCAATTTGTCTCCCGACGCCCGGATGCGCAACACCGCGATATCTTGATCGGGAGCGACGCCGACCACACGGGCTTCATACTCCCGGTTCTCACCGAGGACGACCAGGATGGCATCCGCTCCGTATACGACGTGGAAATTCGTGATGATGTGACCCGATTCATCCCAGACAACACCGGACCCTGATCCTTGCGGGACTTCGATCGGATTCAGCGAGAAGAAATCCCGTCTGATGGCGCTATTGACGATAAAAGCCACCGAAGGGCTGGCCTTTTCAAATACCTCGATCGTGGCACGTTCATCAAGCCCGAGCGCCGGGAGAGCCGACACCCTGCGGGGCTGGACCTCCGGACCGGCATCACGTGATCCGATCGATTCTTCCCCGTGGTTCTTGGAGAAGAACAGACCGGCCAATCCGGCCACCAGCAACACCAGGGCCAAGAGGATGGCGAGACGCGACCTCTGCGTCGGAGGCGCCGGCTCTCTCACGATCTCCATAAAGGCTTACCCGCATCGTTCAACCAGGCCAGGCCGGAATATCACCTCCGCATCCCGGATTGATCCGATCATGCATCCGTGAGACTCCTCGTACTGCGCTGCTACTGCTTCCGTTCGTGCTTCAGATCCTCCTCGGACACGTTGACGACCGTGCCGCTCTCAGCGTCAATGTGCACTTCCATCACTTTGTTCTCCGCCGTGACGACCTCGACCTCCCAAAGAAGTTTGCCGTACTTCTTCTCCAACTCGGCCTCGATGACCTTGCCCGGCACTTTCTCCGATGCTGTCTTGATGGCCTGGTCGATCGTCACTTTGGCCGCGGCCGCCATCTCGACAGCCTCCTTCACCTCGGCCTTCTTGCCCTTGACCTTCTCGCCTCCCCAGGATGGATCGGTCACCGCCACGAATCCGCTGAGCACGAGCATGAGTATGGCGCCTTCCCAAGACTTCATAACTCCTCCTTCCTTGATCGTTTTCCCACAGCTCCGTGCGTCTACCATGATTATGACAACCGGCCATTTCTCCCATTTGCAAGGGAGAGACCCGTCAAAGTACTCATTCTTTCGTCATCACCCAGATAATTCTGCCCCATCACGCGACAATGCAACCGATTGACTGGGGCGTTTTGCGTCACACTGCGTTGTCCGGCCTCGTCGATGTCGGCTTAGTGACGGACTGAGATAGTCTGGGCGCGGTCAAGTCCTTGATCCAGGCACAATTCCATACCTCCATACACCACCTTGAGCAGAGCTCACATCGCTTGGGCTGGAAGACAGACCGCCGGGTTCTGATTGCCCTGCGGATTGATGGGGAGGACTCGGTCAGCACCTCATTTACCAGCAACCCAGCTTCATTCCGCAATTCCCGCGCCGGTTGATCGCCCGTTGTTACCGCGTTGCTGGCCCGACGTCAAATCATTCTGTAACGAGGGGCTGACAAACGTCCGCCCCGTCATTGCGGCGCGAATGGCCGGCGCAAGATCCGCATGGGCCGACTGTTTGCGCACAAAGCCAACGGCCCCTATTGAGAACGCCTTCGTGATCAGATCAGCACTCGTATACATGCTGCACATAATGACCTTGCATTGGGGAAGGTCCCGACGAAGGAGTCTCGCCGCTTCAAGCCCATTGACTCCCGGCATGAAAATGTCCAACACCGCTACGTCAGGACGAAGGCGGAGTGCTTCCGTCACCGCCGTCCGTCCGTCCGATGCGGCGCCCACCACCTCGCCTGCCGTATCCGCCAGGCGGCAGAGGTTCGACAGGATCTGTGGATGATCATCGGCCAATAGAATTTTCGGTCTGTCCATATTCCCTCTTCGTTCGCCCAAGAATGCGTCCCGCTCCCCGCATGTCGGCCTCACTCCGACTGAGCGCCAGATAAACCGTTTCCCGGTCTCTAGTGAAGAACACCATCACCCGTTCTGTTACCTTGAGCGCGCCGACCCGCCGTTCGAATTCTTCGACCGATGTCACTGATCAGAGGGTCCGTCATTGTGCACGTCTCTCACCCTATCCTGTTGCCTCACTCCTCAGATCCTCATGGACATGGCTCCCACGTTCAGTTTTGTGTGTACAGGCAAGCTCCAGCCCTCTCACTCACAGCACACCGTCGTAGAAGCAGCCAACCAGGACCATACGCCGGCGGCGTGA